>DATDBV010000111.1:0-10458 GCA_036524715.1 Nakamurella sp.
CGGTGTTGCCCGAGTACGGTGGCTGCCGCAGTTGGGTGGACCTCCCGGTGGATCTGGACGCGCTCAATCCGGAGGTTCCGGTGTGCCCGGCCGACGATCTTCGGGACGTGGCCGCCGAGGTGCGATTCCGGGTGGGTTGACCAAGTCTGACTAAGTCCTCGACCGATGCTGCCATGGACCAATGACCGTGGTCGGCGTGCACGAGGCGAAAACCCATTTGTCTCAACTCCTGCGCCGGGTGGCCGAGGGTGAGGAGATCGAGATCCATTCGAATGGGCGGCCGGTCGCCAGGCCGGTGCCTGTCTCACCGCCGGGCAAGCGGCAATTGGGCTACGACAAGGGCAAGGTCGTCGTGCCGGACGATTTCGACGCCCCTCTCCCACCGGATATCCAAGCGTTCTTCGAGACTCGCGTTCTGATCGATACCCAGGTCTTCCTGTGGATGCAGACGGACCCGGCACGACTCGGCAGTACCACCGACCTGCTCGAGGATCCGGAGACGGTCGTCTATCTTTCGGCCGCAAGTTCATGGGAGATCAGCATCAAGTGGTCGGTTGGCAAGCTGCCGCTGCCTGAATCGCCGATCACATACAACCCCGACCGCATGCGACGGGCGCGGGTCAATGGTTTGCCCGTGCAGCACCGCCACGCCACTGCGGTCGCCGACCTGCCCTTGCGCCACCGCGATCCGTTCGATCGGCTCCTCATCGCACAAGCCCAGTTGGAGGACCTCCTCCGGGTGACCGCGGACCCACAGTTCCGCGACTATCAGGTGAACCTGTCCTGGGTCGATTGACCGAGGCTCCACCCGGATCGGCCGGGCCCGGGTCGCCGGTGTCGGCCCCACTCAGTAGCGTTATCGGAGCACGGTTTCGGGTACTCAACCGGCGGAGTCGGCGGGCCGCAGGGGTTCGCACACGATCATCGATGGGAGCAGCTCATGGGTCTGAGCGACGAGAACATCACTACCGGGGGTTCGGTGGCAGAAGGTCCGGCCGACGGCGGCGCGAGCGGAGTTCCGGGTGTGCACGACGGCGGTGCCGATGGTGGCGCCGATGGTGGCGCCGACGGTGGCGCGGACGGTGGTGCCAACGGTGGCGCGGACGGTGGCGCCGATGGTGGTGCCGATGGCGGCGCGGACGGTGGCGCCGATGGCGGTGCGGACGGTGGCGCGGACGGTGGCGCCGCGGACGGTGGTGCCGATGGCGGTGCCGATGGCGGCGCGGACGGTGGTGCCGATGGCGGCGCCCGCTGATGCCAGGAGTTGATCCGACGGGGGCGCCCGGCCCGGCCGGTCGCCCCCCGCTTTACTCACCCACCCCTGCCCTGCAGCGATGCATCGGGATCGGCGCGGACGACTTCGCCCAGCGGCACTGGGCCGAGCAACCGTTGCTGACCAAGGCGGCGGACCTGGCCGATGGCTTCGCCGACCTGTTCTCCGCCGCGGCCGTCGACGAACTCGTCTCCGAGCGCGGGCTGCGCACGCCGTTCCTGCGGATGGCCAAGGACGGATCGGTGCTGAACGCGTCCACCTTCACCCGAGGCGGGGGAGCGGGCGCCACGATCACCGACCAGGCCGCCGACGACAAGGTGCTGGCCCAGTTGGCCGCCGGTGCCACCCTGGTGCTGCAGGCGCTGCACCGCACCTGGCCGCCGCTGGTCCGATTCGGCACCGAACTGGCCGCCGAGCTAGGGCACCCAGTCCAGATCAACGCGTACGTCACGCCACCGCAGAATCAGGGCTTCGCCGCCCACTACGACACCCACGATGTGTTCGTCCTGCAGATCGCCGGCAGCAAGCACTGGCGGATCCACGAGCCGGTCCTGCCGGACCCATTGCCGCACCAGACCTGGGACGGCCGCCGCTCGCAGGTGCAGGCCCGGGCGGCCGAACCACAGCTCATCGACACGTTCCTGGAGCCGGGCGACGCGCTGTACCTGCCCCGCGGCTACCTGCACTCGGCGGCGGCGCAGGGCGAGCTGTCGATCCACCTGACCATCGGCATCCACCCACTCACCGGGTACGACCTGGCGCGCGAACTCATCGCCGCCGCCGAGGACGACCGCGAGCTGCGCCGATCCCTGCCGCTGGGGCTGGACGTCACCGATGTCGACGCCATGGACCGGCACCTGCGGCATGCGGCGCAACGGCTGGCCGTCGGGCTCGGTGAGGTCGGGCCGGGCGACTTCCGGGCCGCGGCCCGCCGGGTGGGCAAGCAGCAGACCGGGCAGACCCGTCCGGCGCCGATCGCTCCGCTCGCCCAGCTGCGGGCCGCCGCTGTGGTGCGGGGGCAGACCCGGCTGGTGCTCCGACCTGGGCTTCGGCCCGGGCTCCGCCGGCAGGGCGACGAATGGGTCGTCGACCTGATCGACTCGACCGTGCGATGGCCCGATCAGGTGCACTCGGCACTGCTGATCGCGTTGTCCGGCAAGTCCTTCACCTCGGACGGGCTGCCGAACCTGGACGCCGACGAGCAGTTGGTGGTCGCCCGGCGCCTGCTCCGCGAGGGCATCGTGGTCCCGGTCGGCGAGGACTCGCCGCCGGACGGCACGGCGATCGACCACGGTGACTGAGCCGGACGAGCGGTTCGAACGCTGCGCGGTCCAGGCCGCATGGCGCGGCGACCCGATGATCGGCAGCGCCTTTCCCGCGGCCCGGCTACTGCTGGTCGAGCAGCCTGGACCGTGGGGTCGGGCCGGCCTGCTCACGTCCCGGTTCGACAGTGCCGTCGCACACCGGTTGGTCGCCCAATTGGAGCGCCTCGGGATCCGGGTGGTGGCGATCCGCCGACCCGGCCGTCACGTGGCCGATGGCCCCCGCCGCTGGGCGGTCGTGGACTGCCGGCCGGACCGGGAACGAATCACCTGGGGTCGGTTCGACGACGACCACGACCTGCTCGAGCTGGACGTGCGCGGTCTCCTGGACCCCGCCGATCGGACGGTGGGCGAGTCGGCACCCGCCTACCTCGTCTGCGCGCACGGCACCCACGACGCCTGTTGCGCGATCCGCGGCCGGCCCGTCGCCGCCGCTCTGGAAGCGCACCGTCCGGGCACGGCATGGGAGTGCAGCCACGTAGGCGGCGACCGCTTCGCCGCGAATCTGCTGATCCTCCCGGCCGGACTGCTCTACGGACGGGTGCTGCCCGATGACGCCGCCCGCCTGGTCGAGCTGACCGACCGCGGCGCCGTCGACGCGGCCGGGTTCCGGGGTCGGGTCGGCTTCAGCTCCGTCGAACAGGCGGCGATGGCCAAGGCGCACGAGGTCCACCCCGAGGTGGGCTGGCGCCAGGTGCGGGTGCGCGCGGTCCAGCGGAGCGACCCCGAACGGATTCTCGTCCAGCTGTGGGTCGGGGGAGTGTCGGTCGTGATGGCGGTCGGGGTGGAGCGGGCGGACCAGGCCTGGCTGACCTGTCAGTCGGCGTCGCCGGGTCGCGCCATGGTCTACCGGCCGTCGGTGACCACCGACGCCGGGTCGGACAATAACCAGTTGACGTCACAAATCGGAAATATCAACCTATTCGGGGTACCGTGACGAACGCCTCCGAGGAGGGGACATGACCGAACGCCCGAGAAGCCGAGCCGAAGTTCGACCGACAAAGGAGCGGGTCGAGGACCAACTCCTCGCGTTGCCGGGGGTGACCGGGGTCGACATCAATCACAAGATGACCGGCGGCCGCGACACCGGGGTCCTGTCGATCGTCGTCTACGTCGACGAGAAGAAGCCGAAGGGCGAGATCCCCGCGGGTCAGGAGGTTCCGGCCGAGATCGACGGCATCCCAACCGACGTGCAGCAGGAAACGGTCGAACTGCAGAACTCCTTCCTGTCGGTGCTGGACATCACGCCGCAGGTCGACACGACGAAGTACCCGACGATCCACGGCGGCATCAGCATGGGTCCGTGTCGCTCGATCTTCCTCCAGCCGCCGGACGTCCCGGCGCCCGGCAACTATGTCTTCACCGGCACCCTTGGCGCCGTCGTCAAGGACCGGGCCAGTGGCGCTCAGATGGCATTGACCAACTTCCACGTCGCCTGTGTCGACAGTGGTTGGGCCGCAGGCAATCCCATGGCACAGCCATCGCTGGTGGACGGTGGCAGCTGCCCGGCCGATCGTTTCGGCACGCTCACCCGTGCGGTCCTGAACGAGGGCGTCGACTGCGCCGCCGTGACGATCGACCCGTCCCGGACGGTCGAGTGCACCATCGAGCAGATCGGCGATGTTCGCGGCACCATCGGTGCCACGATCGGGGTTGCGGTACGCAAGCGGGGACGCACCACCGGCTTTACCCACGGCAGGGTCGACTCCGTCGACGCGACGGTGTCCATCCCCTACGGTGACGGCCTTGGCACGGTGACCCTGCGGCACCAGATCCGGGTGGTCCCGGACACCGCGCAGAACGCGCGATTCAGCGACCGGGGCGATTCGGGTTCCGTCGTGGTGGACGCCGACAATCGAGTGCTCGGCCTGCTCTTCGGCGGCACGACCAGCGGATCTGCGACGTTCTTGAATCCCATCCAACCGGTGCTGGACGCGTTGTCCGTCGACCTGTGCGTCAAGCCGGTGCTGGTATTGACCAAGCCGGTCGTCTGCCAGCCGCTGATCACCCACCGTATCGTGTGCCAATCCACACCCATCATTTGCAACGTGATCACCAAGACCCCGGCGCTGTGTGGTGTCCTGACGGCCCCCGTGGTCTGCCGCCCACCGATCACCGCCCAATGCCCGCCGATCAGCCTGGCCTGCGGGCCGGTCGTCCAACCACCGGGCCCGGTCGGCGACCTCGGGCCCGAGGGTGTGGAGGGACCGTCGGCCAGCTACGGGCGGGCGGACGCGAACTCCGTCGATGACGCGTTCTGGCTCGGGTACTACACGGCGCTGGAAGCGCTGAGCGAGGCCGGCGACGAGGCGGACGGTGCCGGCGGCGCCTGACCACGCCGGCCCGGGATGGGGTCGGGCGGTCCGCCGGCTGGTCGACCAGGGCATCATCTCGGCTCGGGCGGCACTGGACGGGGCCACTGTGGTCGACCTGGTCACCCGGTCGAACCAGCTGGCCCTGCTGTCCGTCGACGGGCGGCCCGTGGTCGCAGTCAAACGGCATCGGTCCGGCGTCACCGAGCACGACACGATGGCGACCGAACGCGATGCCTATCTCGCCGTCGGTCGTCACGCGGACCGGCCGATCGCTCCGAAGCTACTCGACCACGGCGACGGGACGTTGACGATCGACGCGGCCGCCGGCCGACCGTTGAACGAGGTCCTCGGGGTCGGCACCGATCCCGGCGAGGAGTCGGCGATCCTGCGCGCCCTCGGCCGGACGCTCGCCGACCTGCACCGCCTGCCGCGGGACGGATTCTCCGCTCGTGAACCCTGGCTCCTTGGTGTCCCGGACGGCAGGGCGCCGGCGAACCTGCACGGGGACCCGGGGCTCGTGGCCTTCCTCGGCGACATCGCCGACAACGACACGCTCGGCCCTTCGATCCGGCGCCTGCGCGGGATCTGGCGACCGCTCGTCCCGCTGCACGGCGACGTCAAGTTCGACAACGTGCTGGTCGCCCGGCAGACCGGTGGGCCACACGTCACGCTGATCGACTGGGAGCTGGCCGGGCTCGGGCCGCCCGCGTGGGACCTGGCGGGTGTGCTCGACGGGCTCCTGTTGCCGGGCCTGGTCGCCGGCGGCGTGACCGGGGCGATCAGCCGGCTCCGGTTCGGCGAGGCCGCTCTCGACGAATACCGGAACAGCACCGCAGGGTCGGGGGCCGTCGGCCGGCCGGTCGACGGTGCGGACCTGGCCGTCGCGGCAGTCGCCCGGCTGGCGCAGTCGGCGATCCAGCTGGCCGCCATGGCAGGCGAGCACGTCGATCATCGCCGGATCGCGGCGGACCTCGTCGCGGCGTCGGCGGAACTGGCGAAGGGGATCGTGGAGGCGCCGTGGATCAACTCGAAACCCGGGCGGAGATCGCGCTCGCCCTGGACCACCTCGATCGTCACCGCTCCGTCTCTTCCGATCCCGGTGAGCTGACGGCGATGCTCTACGCCAGCTGGTACGCCAGGCCCGTCAGGCAGGTGCGGTTACCCGAGGATTTCCCGGCCGACCTGGTCCAGGTGCTGCGGGCCGCCGACGTGATGGGGCGACGGTGGCAGCGAGGATGGATCGTCGACCGGCTGGCTGTGGACGGACGGGTCATCGCTCGCCGGAAAGGGGCGGTGCGGATGGGCGATCGGGTCGACTATGTCGGCGCGACCCATCCCGGGATCCTGCCGGCGGTGGGGGCTGAGATCGTGATGACCGGCCGGCGTGATCGGATCGACGCGGACCGCGCCTGGTGGCGGGCCGCGAATGCCGCCTGGCGGTTCGGCCGCGGCGAACCGGGCCTGGTCCGGCTGTACTGGTCGGTCCACGTCGACCAACTGCCGGCGTTCGTCGAGCGCCTGACCGAACTGCTGGCCGACGAGAGGCGCCCCTGGATGGCGAAGTGCGCGGTCGATCCGGCCGTGCACGCCCGGGCCGACGCGACCGTCCTGTACCTGTCCGGGGACCTGGCCAGAGAGCGGGCGGAAGGGTTTGCCCGGCTCGCCGACATTCTGGCGTCCGCGATGCATCCGGCGGTCCCGCCGCTGACGATGCGGGTCCGCCCGGGCCTGGGCGCCGCGGCCGACCCGGACGGATCCAGCAGCTTCGGCCTGCACCGGTGCGAGCAGATCGTCGCGGCAGCGGAGGGTTCACCAGCGCCGACGGTCGACGTGGTCGTGGACCGGCTGGAGTCTGCGGGCTTGTCGTTGCGGCGGCCGTTCGCCATGGCCGGCGAACCGGCGCTGCCCTGGGAACGGTGAGCAGGTGGTGACCGCCCTGACGCCGCTGTCCGTCGACCGGATGGTCGGACGGATCTGCGACGAGCTGCTCGCCACCGCCGTCGTCGCCGAGGGTGAGGCGACCTGGCTCAGTCCGTGGCCGGGCGAGAACGCGCCGGTGCGGCTGCGGACCGGGGACCCGACGATCTACTCGGGTTCGGCCGGGATCGCCCTGGCCTGCCTCGAGGTCGGACTGGCCACCGGACACGATGAGATGGTCGAGCTGGCCCTGGCTGCCGCCCGGCATGCCGTCCGGCGGGGCGGCGACCTGCCCTCGCCCGGCCTGCACGACGGCCGGGCCGGCGTCGGGTTGAGCGCGCTGGCCGTTGGCACGGCGGCGGCCGACTCGAACCTGGCCGCCGCCGGCGGTGCGATGCTCGACGACGCCTGCGCGGCCGCGCAGATCGCCGACGACGTGATCGGCGGCGGTGCGGGAGTGCTGGTCGGGTGCGTGCGGGCGGCCGAGATCGCCGGACCGGCTCGCTGGCTCGACCGAGCGGCGCCGATCGCGGCGGGCCTGGTCGAGCGGGCGGTGCGGCGGCCGTGGGGATGGAGCTGGCCGGCGAGCGGCTGCGGACCCGTCGGGCTGTGTGGACTCGCGCACGGCAGCGCTGGGGTTGCCTGGGCGCTCGCCGAGTACCTGCTCGCACTCGGTTCGGCTCCGGGAGGGATCACCGGGCCGGCGGGCGGTGCCGCCGACGGCGTTATGGAGGCCGTGGCCCGGGCGTGCCAGTACGAGCGGAGCTGGTTCGATCCGCGGTCGAGCGGATGGCCCGATCTGCGCGACCGGATGGATCGGTCGGACAAGCCGCCGCTGCCCTCGGCGTGGTGCCACGGTGCCGTCGGGATCGGGGTCAGCCGGCTGGTGATCGGTCGGGTCGACCCACCGGCCGACATGACCGCCGCCGGTGAGCTGGCCGCGGCCCTGCTGGGTGCGGTCGACGCCGCCGAGACTCGGCTCCGGGGGATGGACCTGCCATCCGGTCTCACCCAGTGCCATGGCCTCGGAGGCACCGTGGATCTGCTGCTGGACGCTTCGGTCGAGCAGCAGGAGCCGGCGCACCGGGCCTCGGCGGCCTGGATCGCCGAGCGCGCCCTCGACGTTCTCGGCGCGGACGTCGCGTCCTGGCCGGGTGGATTCCGCGGAGTCCCGGCGCCGGGGTTGATGGATGGGTTGAGCGGAACGCTCGTCACGCTGACCCGGCTGGCCGGCGACCCGGCGCGGTGCACCGTGGGCCGGCTCCGGCTGGGAGTATCGGGACGACGGGACTCCGCTGGCGGTGTGGTGCCCGCGTCGTAAGCTGCGCCGGTGCGAGGACTTCCGCGGGCCGGACGGCTACGGTCGACGGTGGGATTGGAAATGGCGATTCGGCTGATCTTCGGCTCCCTACCGGCCGCGGCCAGGCGGCGGTTGGCCGGTCCGCCCGTGGTCGTCGACGGCGGACCCCTCGATCCCGACCTGCAGCTGCTGTTGCGGCTGGAGCGGATGACCAGCGCCGGCACCCCGGCCGCGGCGGTGAAGCGGCGACGGGAACACCAGGACGCGGCGACCGCTCTGGTCGGTGGCCGGCGGCATCCTGGCGTGGCCGCCCGGGCGCTGGTGATCGACCGAACCACCGCCGAGCCGCCGCTGGCGGCCCGACTGTACGTCCCCGACGGTCTGCCGACCGGCTCTCCGTTGCTGGTGTACCTGCATGGTGGCGGCTGGGTGACCGGCAGTCTGAACAGCCACGACGCGGTGTGCCGGCTGCTGGCGGCGAGGGCCGGCGTGCGGGTGGTGGCTGTCGACTACCGGTTGGCTCCCGAACATCCCTTCCCCGCAGCCGTCGAAGATGCCGTCGCCGGTCTGCGCTACGCGCGGGCGCACGCCGCCGACCTGGGCGCCGATCCGCGCGCGATCGCCCTCGGCGGCGACAGCTCGGGCGCCAATCTGGCCGCCGTCGCGGCCCACCTCGCGGTTCGGGCGGGCGAGCCCGGTCCGGATCGGCTGCTGCTGTTCTACCCACCCTGCGACGCGGTCAACCGGACCGCATCGCGGGACCTGTTCGCCGAGGGCTTCCTGCTCACCGAGGCGGACATCGTCTGGTTCCGGGACCACTACATCCCGGCCGCCCGGGACCACGGCGATCCCCGGGCATCGATCCTGCTCGCCGACAACCTGACCGGGATGCCGCCCACCCACCTGGTCACCGCGGGCTTCGACCCGCTCCGGGACGAGGGTGAGATGTTCGGCCGGCGCCTGGCCGAAGCTGGTGTGCCGGTGACGGTGCGCCGGGAACCCGACCTCGTCCACGGCTTCGTCAACATGATCGGGTTGTCGGCCCGGTGCCGGTCCGCGGTGGCGCGCGCGGCCGTGACGCTGCGCGATGCCCTCGCCGATGGTTCGGCCGAACAGGGTGCCCCCGGTGAGACTCGAACTCACACTGTGCGGGATTTGAATCCGCTTCCTCTGCCAATTGGGATACGGGGGCAGGCCCCGGCGGCCGGGGCAGCACCATCGTAGTGGTGCGCGCGGATGCGCAGCAGAGGGGTAGACGTCCGACAACGATGTCGGTTGTTGCCGCAAGAAGGCGTGCGCATCACATGGCCCGGTGCCTTTTTGTACGAGCGGTGGTCACATTGGGCCGATAGTCTGAGCCCCGACCGGCGACCGATCGGGGGTCGCCGGCATGGTAGGGGAGGTGGCCGATGACCGCACCGAAAAGGGTGCTCATCGCCGAGGACGAGGCGCTGATCAGGCTTGATCTGTCGGAGATGCTGGCCGAAGAAGGTTTCGAGGTCGTCGGACAGGCGGTGGACGGGGAACAGGCCGTGGCCCTGGCCACCGAACTACGTCCGGATCTGGTGATCATGGACGTGAAGATGCCCAAGAAGGACGGCATCGACGCGGCCGCGGAGATCGTCGGTGAGCAGATCGCCCCGGTGGTGATCCTGACCGCGTTCTCCCAGCGGGAGCTGATCGAACGGGCCCGGGACGCAGGCGCGATGGCCTACCTGGTCAAGCCGTTCACCAAGAGCGACCTGCTGCCGGCCATCGAGCTGGCCGTCGCGCGGTACGCGGAGACGGCCGCACTGCGCAAGGAAGTGGCCGACATCAGCCAGCGACTGGAGGCCCGCAAGATCATCGACCGGGCCAAGGGCTTGCTGATGACCCATCAGAAGATGACCGAACCGGAGGCGTTCCGGTGGATTCAGCGGACCGCGATGGACCGCCGCACGTCCATGCAGGCGGTCGCCAACGCGGTGCTGGAAGGCCTGTCGACCAAAAGCTGACCGGTGGCGGAGCCTGCGGTCCACGCTCCGATCGACCGAAGACTTTCCGGCAGGTCCGTTCGAGGGGGGTCGGCCTCCTGGCCGGCAAGTGTGCGCTCCGCATACTCCCGTCACGCACTGTCAGTTGTCGGCTGCTTCTTGTGAACCGCGAGTCGCATTTTGGTTACGAGGACACGCCGGTGCATTGCGCTGAGCAATCCGTGGGATAGGTTCCCCGCGTGTCGGCGAAGTCGACGCGGCCGGTAAACCGGTGAACCGAAATCTTCGGAGGTGGCACGTGCATCGACGTTCGATGCGAACCGCCGTCGTCGGGCTCGCCGCGGTAGCGGCCCTGACG
>DATDBV010000112.1:0-2448 GCA_036524715.1 Nakamurella sp.
GATCGGCCGTGAGGGCGACATGCTCCTGGTCAACGGCCAAGCCAACCCCCACGTGACCGCCCAGCCGGGCACGCGAGAGCGGTGGCGGATCGTGAACGCCTGCGTTGCAAGGTATCTGCGGCTCCGCCTGGACGGCCAACAACTTTACCTGCTCGGCATCGACCTGCCCCTTGGCGGTCAGCCTTCCCAGGTCGACGAGGTGCTGCTCGCGCCCGGCAACCGGGCCGACCTGCTGGTCACCACCCGCACCGGAACCAGCACCCTGCAAACACTCTCCTACAACCGCGGCACCCCGATGGGCATGGGCAGTGGAATGGGCGATGGGACGGGCATGGCCGGTGGCATGGAGTCCGGAGGCACACACTCAGACGGGTCCGTCATCGACGGGTCGGTCATCGAACTGGCCACCCTGACCGTCACCGGAGCGCCTGTCCCGAACGTGGCCGCCGTCTCGCCGCGACCGTTCGCCCGGGATCTGCGTGCTATCGATGTCGCGACCCGGCGCACCCTCACCCTGGCCATGTCTATGGGTATGGGCATGGGTTCCAGCGGCTCGGCATTCACCATCGATGGGCGAGGCTTCGACCCCCACCGCGTCGACAACACCGTCAAGGCCGGCGCGGTGGAGGAATGGACCATCACCAACACCAGCGGAATGGACCACCCGTTCCATCTGCATGTCTGGCCGATGCAGGTTCTGAGCGTCGCCGGACGCACGATCGATCCGCCGACCTGGCAGAACGTGGTCAACGTCCCCGCCCGATCCAGCAGCATTGTGCGGATCGCGTTCGACGACTACGCCGGCCGCACCGTCTACCACTGCCACATCCTCGACCACGAGGACAACGGCATGATGGGCATCATCGACGTCGCCTGATGGTGGGCTCGACACGGCTTTCTTGTGCCGAGTGGACGGCCCGAAAGTTCTTCTGTCAGCCGGTTCTCGCGGTCACGGGCCGACCAGCTCGGCCGCGCCCGACCGGTTGGGCGTGCGCAACGGCAACACCACAGTGAAACTCGCCCCCAGCCCTGCGCCGGCAGAAGAGGCCGTCACCTCCCCGCCGTGGCCACGGGCGATTCCCCGAGCGATCGTCAGGCCGATCCCGGATCCGGCGGACCGACGCGGCTGCCCGGGCGCACGGTAGAACCGCTCGAAAACCCGCTCGACGTCCGGCCCGGACAGGCCCACCCCCGTGTCGGACACCACAACTTCACCACCGCGGGTGGTGGGTCGGGCGGTCACCGTGACGGTCCCGCCCGCCGGGGTGGCGAGCAGCGCATTGCCGAGCAGATTGGTCAGCACCTGGGTCATCCGGTCAGGATCGACAGACACGGGCAGGGCGGTGTCCGCATCCACGACCAGCTTGACCTGCGCATCGTCGAATTGCGGGGTAAGCCGGGTGGCGGCGCGGCGGGCCAGGTCGGCAAGATCGGCATCGACAAGATGCAGTTCCAAGCCCTGCTCCTGCACCCTGGACAGGCTGGACAGGTCGTTGGCGAGCCGGTGCAGTCGCCGTAATTCCTCGCTCAGCGAGGAGAAAACCTCAGAGCTCGGCGGGAAGACACCGTCGATCAGCCCCTCGACATACCCGTCCAAGGCCGTCAGCGGTGTCCGCAATTCATGGGCGACCTCACCGAGCAACCGCGTCCGCCGGGACTCGGTATCGGCCAACGCCCCGGCCAGGGTGTTGACATCGGTTGCCAGCGCTGCCAACTCGGGCTCCGACGGGAGCGGGACGCTGACCTCGTACCGGCCGGCGGCGATCTGTTTGGTCGCCGACCGCACCGCGTTGAGCGGTCGCAGCAGACGGCGGGTAACGAACCAGGCAACCACAACTGCCGCGGCGACACTGGACAGGAGGCCAACCAGGAGGGCGGTATTCAACGCGGACTGAAACGCGTCATGCACACTCGCCTGCGTCGCAGCGCCCAACCCCATCTGCATCCCCATGCCGGCGCCGTTGCCGTTGCCGTTCATCATCCCGACCTGGTGATCGAACAGGGCAGGGGCCAGCAGCAGCACCGTCAGGTACGCCACGACGGCACCGACGACGGCCACCACGGCGTAGGACAGGAAAAGCCGCAACGGCAGGCGCATTCTCATTCCGGGCTCCCCACAAACTTGTATCCAGCGCCGCGGACCGTGGCGATCAGATGCGGATCGCCTGCCGGGTCACCCAGCCTGGCGCGCAGGCTGCGGATGTGCACATCGACCACCCGCTCGTCGCCGTAGAAGTCATACCCCCACACCCGCTCCAGCAGCTGCGCCCTGGAAAACACCCGCCCAGGCGCTCCGGCAAGCGCGGCGAGCAGGTCAAACTCCAAGCTGGACAACATCACTATCGACCCGTTCGCCTCGACCTCACGGCCCACGGTGTCGATGATCAAGCCGTCGAACCGCAACGCCGCGTCCTCGCCGGTACGCACGCCACGGTCCCTGCGCAGCAC
>DATDBV010000113.1:0-4184 GCA_036524715.1 Nakamurella sp.
AGGACCCCTCGTCCGTGTCTGTCCCAGTGTCTCTTGTCGACGGAGTGCCTGGACTCCCGTCGCGTGACGCCAACGTTACGGCTGACTGTCTCGTCTGCCGGGGCCCGCTGCCCGCCGGGCGGGCCCGACTGTTCTGCTCCCCGCGATGTCGCCAGGCGGCCTACCGAGCACGCCACAGCCAGCAAACCCCGGCCCCGCCGCCCGTCCCACCAGGACGCTCCCGCGCCACCACCGGCGTCTACGAATGCCCCGGCTGCGGCGATCGCCTCGCCGGCGAACGCCGCTGCCCACAATGCAACCTGTTCGCCCGACGCATCGGCGATGGCGGATGTTGCCCCGCCTGCGGCGACATCGTCACCGTCAACGAACTTTTCGACATCCCATAAGCCAACCGACCCCGAAATCCGCCACCTCTTTCGGGATGATTCCAGGCCATCCCGCCACCGCCCACCATCGTCGCCGAGATCAAACTTGGCCGGAACCCATTCACCCCGCACGCGGGACGCGACCAAGCCGCATCGTTGCGGCGGCGCGTCCCCGACCACATGTGACATGTCTGGTTATATATTTATGACATGCCTGGTGTGGGTCGGGTCGGCGACGGCGAGTATGCCGCGCGGATCAACGCCGCGGTCGAACTCGCCGCGGCGGGCACCGCGCCGGCCGTGGCGGCCCGGATGCTGGCCGGCCGGTTCGGCGTTTCGGTGCGTCAGGCCCGCCGGTACGTCGATGCCGCTGCTCGTGGTCGGGTCGAGATCCCGGACCGGGCAGTGGCTTTCACGGTGAAACTGCCGCAGGGACTGGTCGGCAGGGTGCGGACCTACGCTGCCGAGCACCGGTTGGCGATCTCCGCGGTGGTCGCCGCGGCGCTGGTGGAGTTCCTGGCCCGGGACCGCGGCGGGCGACCGGACCGGTGAACGAGCGGGCGGTGCAGACGCAATGGGTCTTTCACCGTCACGCGCAGGTCGAACTGTCGGTGGTCTACGACATTCTGGTGCCACAGCGGTCCGCTCGTCTCCCGCGGGCCGACCACGAGCAGGAAGCAGGGCCGCCCCATGACGACCGCAGCGATCTACGCCAGGGTGTCCTCGGCGAGGCAGGCCAAGGACGAGACGATCGGCTCCCAGCTGGCCGCGGTGACCGACCACGCCGCGCAGCAGGGGCTTGACGTCCCGCCGGGGTGGGTGTTCACCGATGACGGCCACTCCGGCGCCAGCCTGGTCCGTCCCGGCCTGGAACGGCTGCGGGACCTGATCGCGCAGGTCCCCGTCGAGGTCGTGGTGTGTTACTCGCCGGACCGCCTCGCCCGGAAGTTCGCCTACCAGGCGCTGCTGATAGAGGAGTTCACCCGCGCCGGTACCCGGGTCGAGTTCGTCAAGGGCCCGCGCGGGGACAGCCCGGAGGATCAGCTACTGGTGCAGTTCCAGGGCATGTTCGCCGAATACGAGAAGGCGCAGATCCTGGAACGTTCCCGCCGCGGCAAGGCGCACCGGGCGAAGGCCGGGTCGGTGAACGTGCTCGGCGGCGCGCCGTTCGGTTTCCGCTACGTCCGCAAGACCCCCGATTCCGGTGCGGTCTACGAGATCTGTGACCACGAGGCCGTTCTCGTCGCCGAAATGTTCCGCCGCTACACCGACGACGCAGCATCGATCGCCGACCTGGCGCGCTGGCTCACCGAACAGAACGTGCCCACCCGCACCGGGAAACCCGTCTGGGACCGGTCGGTGATCTGGGCCATGCTGCGTAACCCCGCCTACGCCGGGACCGCGATGTTCGGCAAGACCATCAGCGTGCAGCAGCCCGCCGGGATCAACCGGGCCGCCCGCCTCGCCGGCCGGTCCACCCCGACCGCGCACAAGACCATCGACCGACCCAGGGAGGAATGGACCGGCATCGCGGTCCCGGCGATCATCACCGAGCAGACCTTCGCCCGGGCCGAACAACGCCTGGCCGACAACAAACGGTTCGCCGCCCGGAATACCAAGATCCCGTCCCTGCTGCAGGGCCTGACCGCGTGCGCCGGCTGCGGCTACGCCTACTACCGGACCAGCACCCGCACCACGAACAAGAAGATCTTCTACTACCGGTGCCTGGGCTCGGATGACTACCGCTACCCCGGCGGGCGAGTCTGCGCCAACACCCCGGTCCGGGCCGACTACCTCGACCAACTCGTCTGGGACCACATCACCGCGCTGATCGCCGACCCCGCGCTGATCACCGCCGAGATCGACAAACGCCTGCACACCGCCCGCACCGCCGACCCGGCCATCGCCGAGCACCGACGACTCGACGCCGCGTTGGCCAAGACCACCGCCACGATCGCCCGGATGATCACCGCGTTCTCCGAGCAACTCATCACCATCGACGAACTGCGCACCAGGATACCCGACCTCAGAGCGCGAGAAACCAACCTGCGCAACCAAATTCAGGCTATCGCCGCACAAACCGCCGACCGCGGAGCCTACCTCAAACTCGCCCAGGACCTGGGCGGGTTCCTCAGCCAACTCCGCCACGCCACCGACACCGCCGCCGTCCCCGAACGCCAACGGATCCTGCGACTCCTGATCAAGGACATCCTCGTCGGACCCGAGACCATCACCATCCGCCACCACATCCCCATCCGCGAACGCACGCATACGCAACCCTGCGACATCGACACGGAGGGTGACCAAACCCCGGATTACCCATTGCGTTGGGGGCGTGGGTGCGCATCCCCGCACAACTGGCTGGACAACCCCGCCGTCGGGGTGTCCGCGAGGTCGGTGGCCATGATCTTCGCCGCGCCCCGGTAGAAGGTGAACGGGGACACCATCATCCGGCCGTGCCGAACCGGGACCAGGTCCGGCTCCCGGGTGGCGTTCTGCTCCTCCAACAACGCAACCGGGTCAAGCCGATCCGCCGTCGGTACCCACCCGGCATGAACGGACGGCGGCGTCGCCAGTCGCGCATCGGCACCTCTGGCCCGCCGATCGGCGACGCTGGGGTGCGCGATCACCTTCGCTGTCATTCCACACCTGATCCCTTCTGGGACAGCCGCCCCAGTCCCGGCGGCAAACCGACCGGACGGATGAGGTCCGCCTCCGGCGTGTCCCGCGCCGCGACCGGGGACCCGGTCGCTCCCGCACTGAACCACGAAATGGCGGAAACGGCGAAACCGGGCATTCCTTTGGAGCGGACCATCGGTCCCGGCCAGTACCCGACCGTCCCGCGGTCCGGCGATCGGGCGGTCGGCTGGGCAAGCCGGACCAACACCGGCTGCTTGTCCCACCGGCAGATCCTCACTCGACGTTCGTAGCCGCCGTGCACCCGCCGGGACGGCACCCGACAGCCCGGGGCAGACCGCACCGACCACCGTCGCCCGAGCCCAGACGAGGACCACCCCGTCCACCGCCGTGAGGGCATCGACTCTCACCGCCCGAACTGCGACCACACGGTCGCAAGAACATCGGCATCAATCACGCCAAGTCATGATCAAACCCGCACTACCAAACCGCGGTGACGACACACCGTCACTGCCACCACAAGATCATGCCAGAGCCAGTTGTCATGTCCATGCGCAGTGGTCAGGTTTGCGCGCCAGCACCGGAAGGGTCTGGGGCGACGACGATTCCGAGCAGGTCGAGCACGCCCAGGTACCTCGGAGACGCAAGCGCGAGGACGCACATCGCGGACTACCTGGCATACTTTGCCACTTGGCGATGACACCCACCGGGCGACAGTCAGCAACCTCCCTGATCTTGTGGAATTGGCTCGCGTGCTGCCGTACCGGAAGTACGCCGCCCAGCCTCGAAGGAACCGATCACGGCCGCCACGATCTCCACATCCGGCAGCCACAACCTGGACCGCGTGGGCAGTTGCGGATCCGAGCGGCTGGGGCCGTCACGGTGCTGGTGACGATCGCTCTGAGCTTGCCACTGCTGTGGCTCCTGACGCGCCCGAGCGGAGGCGGTCGAAGGCGAGCTTCAACAGCCCCGGCGGGGCGGGGCAGCATCCACATGGAGCCTGCGGCGGGGGCCGGTTTCGGCGTGGCGCGTCACCCCGGTCAAGTCTGCCTGGGTGTTGTCCGAGCTGGGCGGTCCGTAAATTTGAGCCGCGGTGTAGGACGCTGATCATGAGGCGCCCGCCGACGCGCTGGCGTGGTTCGAGCGGCATCTGGCGTTCACAAGTGTTCCGCTGACCGTCAC
>DATDBV010000114.1:0-3278 GCA_036524715.1 Nakamurella sp.
ATCGGTGTCGAACGCGGCACCGATCGCCCCGCTCGTGGCCAGGTCCCGCACCGGCCCGCCGGTGACCCGCGAGCCGGGCCCGATGAGCCAGCCGTCCTGGCCCAACTGCACCGCGGCCTCGACGTCGTGGGTCGAGGCGACCACCGGGATGCGGCGCTCGGCGGCGACCCGGCGCAGCATCGCCAGCAGTTCGATGCGGGCCGGGGCGTCCAGGAACGCCGACGGCTCGTCGAGCAGCAGCAGCGCCGGGGACTGGGCCAGGGCGCGGGCGATCATGATGCGCTGCCGCTGGCCGTCCGACATCCTGGCCAGCAAGACGTCGGCCAGATCGGTCGCATGGACCGCCGCGAATGACTGGTCCACCGCGCGCCGGTCCGCATCGGTGAACGACCCGGCCCGGGTGCGATGCGGGAACCGGCCCAGCTCGACGACGTCCTTGCCGCGGAGCAGGCCGGGATCGAAACGTTCCGTCAGCACCACCGCCAGGCGGGCGGCGCGGGTCCGCGGATCGAGATCGGGCAGCGATTCCCCGGCCAGGACGACCGACCCGGCGAGCGGATGCTGCAGCCCGGCGATCGAACGGATCAGCGTCGACTTGCCGGCCCCGTTCGGTCCCAGCAGCACGGTGACCCGGCCGGCCGCCGCGCGCACGCTGACGTCGCGCAGTACCTCCCGGTCGGTGCGGGTGAAGCCGCGACGCATTGAGTAGCCGACAGTGAGGTGCTCCACCAGCAGATCCCCGGATTTCATGCGGCGGCACCCGCGGCCAACGTGCGGCTGCGCAGCAACGCGGCGATCACCACCGGGGCGCCGATGGCCGCGGTCACCACGTTGAGCGGTAGAACCCCGTCCGAACCGGGCAGCTGCGCGATCACGCCGCACAGTTGCAGCACCAGCGCACCCATCAGAGCCGAGGCGGGGACGAGCCAGCGGTGGTCGGCCCGGCCCAGCGCCATCCGGGCCAGGTGCGGCACCGCGATGCCGACGAACGCGATCGGCCCGCAGAACGCCGTCACCGCGCCGGCCATCACCGCGGTGGCCACGATGCCCAGCGTGCGCATCCGGCCGACCGTGACGCCCATCGACTCGGCGTACTTCTCGCCCAGCAGCATCGCGTTGAGCGACGGCGAGATCCAGCCGGCCAGCGCGACGCCGAGCAACACCGCCGGAGCCAGGAACGCCAGGTCGGGCCAGGTGGTGCCGCTGACCGAGCCGAGGCCCCAGAGCACGTACTTCTGGATCCGATCCGGGTCGGAGAACACCAGCAGCAGCGACACCAGCGCGGTGGTGGCGGACCCGATCATCACCCCGATCAGCAGCAGGGCGACGACCGAGCGGACCCAGCGGCCGAGCAGCAGCACCAGCCCCAGCACGGCAAGTGCGCCAACGGCGGCGGCGATGACCAGCCCGGCCCGGCCGGTCAGCCCGAGCCCGGCGACGAATCCGCCGGCCAGGGTGCCGCCGCCGAGCACCGCGACCGCGACACCGAGGCTGGCCCCGGACGACACCCCGAGAATGAACGGGTCGGCGAGCGGATTGGCGAAGATCGTTTGCATCAGCAGGCCGGCGATGGCCAGGCCGACCCCGGCCAGGATCGCGGTCGCCGCCCGGGGCAACCGCACCTGCTGCAGCAGCACCGCGGCGGTCGGGTCGACCGTCCCGCCGGTGAAGTAGCGCAGGGTGGTGGCCGGCGGGAGCGGCACCGACCCCACGCCGACCGCGAGCACGGCCGACGCCAGCGTCAGCACCGCCAGGGTGCCGAGCACCAGCGCCGGCCGGGAGCGCACGTCAGCTCAGCCGCAGATAGAAGGCGAAGTCGTGGCCGGGGGCCTGATCCGGGTGCAGGATCGCGACCAGGTCGCCGAGCACCAGGTCGGGCCGGGCCACCCCCAGCTCGTAGAAGTTGTTGCCGCCGTCGGGCGTGACGTCCTTGGCCGCGTTCCACACGTTGCCGGACTGGAAGGCGGCGAACTCGGCCAGCCGCGGCTCCTCGGCCAGCGCCTCCGCCTTCGTGGTCCAGGTGGTGCTGGCCAGCCAGGCCGGCGCGGTGCCGGCCCTGGCCAGCACGGTCTCCAGGTCGGTCGGGATCGATCCGGTGGTCGGGTCGTCGGCCCAGGCGGTGGTTCCGCCCGCGTCCTCGATCAGCCGGGTGGTGTACGAGTCGCCGCCGGGGATGTACCAGGTGCCCTGGAACGGCTGGCCCGGCACCACGGCGACCGCGTCGGCGCCCCCGGCGGAGGCCGCGATCTGCTGGTAGTTCCGCTCGACGGCGTCGAAGAACTCCGCGGCCTGGGCCTCCGAACCGGTCAGTGCGGCGAAGTACTGCACGTACTCGGCCCGGCCCAGCGGGTCGTTCTCCAGCCAGTCCGCGTTGGCCAGCACCGGGATGCCGGCCGCCTTGATGACGGCGTACGCCGGGACGTCGTAACCGGCCGTGACGAGCACGTCGGGCCGGCCGGCGATGACGGCCTCCGCGTCGATCGTCCCCGTCGCGGAGAATTCGATGACGTCGGGCTCGGCGACCCGGTCCTGCGCCTGCTTCTCGGAGATGAAGCCCTTGGTGCCGACCCCGGTCAGGGCATCGAGCGCGTCGAGCTCGACCAGGAACGGCAGATGCGTGGTGGATGCGGAGTACAGGGAGCCGACCGGGGTGGTGACCAGCTGCGCGCCGGCCAGGTCCCCGGTCAGCTCCGGGGTGGGCGCACCGCACTTGACCAGTACGTACGACTCGGGTGCGGCGCCTTCGGTTGGCTGCGGCACGGTCAGCACCTGGTACGAATCGTGGTAGCGCAGGGAGAAGTTGGTGGCGTGGGTGATCTCGGACTTCACCGGGAAGTAGTCGACTCCCGGCTGGTAGTCGGTGATGCAACCGGCCGCGTCCAGGGCGCCGGGCGCGCCCGGCGTCGATGCTGTCGACGATGCGCTCGACGCGGGGCTGCCGGAGGTGCCCGAGCCGCATGCGGACAGCAGTGCCAGGCTCAGCAGGCCGCCGACGGCCAGACGGCGGGTGGGGGTGGACTGGATCACGGGGCGAGCTCCTCGACCGGACCGGTGACGGGTGGGTTCGGAGCCGGCGGGCCGGGCGGCCGGTCGTGTCGACCACTGCCCGGTGGCACGCGACCGTCCCTCGCGGTCCCGAACGCAGCGAGCCGGCGGCCCGCTCACCGATGGCAGGTCTTCGGACTCCCGGGCGCTGCTCACGCGGACGTGAGGCTGCCTACTGGCCATCGCTTCCCGGGCTGACGCCCAGTGCTGGACCCCGTCCGTGGGCGGGGTGA
>DATDBV010000115.1:0-8859 GCA_036524715.1 Nakamurella sp.
ATCACCCGCCGGCAGCTCGCCGAGGCGGTCGGCGTGCACTACCAGACGGTCGGCTACCTGGAACGCGGCGAATACAGCCCGAGCCTGCTGCTGGCGCTGCGGATCGCCGAGTACTTCGACATGCCCGTCGAGCAGGTGTTCTCGACCAGGGCGTTTCCGCGGATCGGTCAAGTGACCAAATCGGTCAGCTGATCAGCGCCTGAGCCACGTCGTCGGCGATCTCCCGGGCCCGCGCGGCCGGCAGCGGCGCGCCATCGGGGGTCTGCAGATAGAACACGTCGACGGCGTCGGCGCCCAGGGTGTCCACCCGGGCGCTGACCACGCTCACCCCGGAATCGGCCAGCACCGACGCCACCTTGTACAGCAGCCCGGGCAGGTCGTGCGCACGCACCTCCAGAACTGTCGAGGCGACTGATGCATCCTGGACGAGCCGCACCTCCGGCGGCACGGCCGGACCCCGCCGTGGCGGGGCGGTGCGCCTGGCCAGCCGGGCGGCCACATCCAGCGTGCCGTCCAGGGCCCGCACCAGGTCGGCCCGCAGGGTGCCGGCGGCCGGGGCCTCGCCGAACTGGGGCGCGGCGATCCAGGTCTGCACGGCCTTGCCGTCGACCGTGCGGATGGCGGCCGAGCGCACGGTCAGCCGGTGCATGGTGAGCACCGCCGCGGACGCCGCCAGCAGGCCGGGCCGGTCGGGGGCGCAGATCGTCAACCGCAGGGCGCCGGGGACCTGCTCGATCACCGTGCCGACACCCTCGGCTGCGACCAGGTCCCGCTCCACCTGGGTCATCGCCGGTGGCTCGGCCGGGCGTTCCCCGGCCAGCGCCCGTCGAACCCGGGACACCAGGTGCCGGATCTGCCCCGCGCGCCAGGTCGTCCAGGCGGCCGGCCCGGCCGCCCGGGCGTCCGACTCGGTGAGCGCGGCCAGCAGGTCGAGGGTTTGCACGTCGCCGACGGCCTCGGCGACCGCGGCGACGGTCGCCGGGTCGTCCGGGTCCCGGCGGGCGGCCGAGTCACCCAGCAGCAGATGGTGCCGGATCAGCCGCTCGACGATCTTGATGTCGTCATCGGGCAGGCCCATCCGACGCAGCCAGGGGACGCACATGTCGGCGCCGACCACGGCATGGTCGGCGTGGTCCCGCTCGTCCTCGCGCGGGCCTTTGCCGATGTCGTGCAGGATCGCGGCGAGCAGCAGCAGATCCGGCCTGGACACCCGGCGGACCAGCCCGGATGCGTTCACCGCGGTCTGCATCAGGTGGCGGTCGACGGTGTAGAGGTGGATCGGGTCCCGTTGCGGTAGCGACCGCAGCCGCTCCCAGCCGGGCAGCAGGGCGGAGATCAGCCCGGCCTGGTCCAGGTCCTCCCAGGCGGCGATCATCGGTTCCCCGGCGCCGAGCAGGGACAGGAACGCGTCCAGGGCCACCGGCGGCCAGGGGTCGGGCAGCGGTGGGCAGGTGCGGGCCAGCCGCAGCACGGTGGCCGGCGACACCGGCAGTCCGGCCTGCGCGGCGGCCGCCGCGGCCCGGACCACCAGGGTCGGGTCGTGCGCCGGGTTGACCGCCCGTGCCAGCACGGCCTCCCCCTCCTGCTCGACGATGCCGTCGGCCAGCGGGGTGCGTTCGATGCGGCGGGTGATCCGGCCGCCGAGATCGGTGATCGTGCCCTGCGGGCGGGACAGGGTCCGATCCACCCGGTGCCAGGTCAGGTCGCTGGCGTGGTCGACGGTGCGGGCGATCCCGGCGACGTGTTTGAGCAGCGCGTCCCGGTCGTCCAGGCCCAGTTGCCGGGCCACCGCGTCCTGGTCCTGCACCTGCAACCGGTCGGTGGCCCGCCCGGCGACCGTCTGCACCACGTCACGCACGTCCAGCAGGGCGGACCGGGCCTCCTCAAGTCCCTGGTGCGGGCAGTCGGCCACCCAGGAGGCGGCCACCGCGCGCATCACCACCAGGTCACGCAGCCCGCCGCGGGACTCCTTGAGATCGGGTGTGGTGGCGAAGGCCAGCTGCCCGGACCGCTCGGCGCGCTCCTGGCAGGAGGCGCGCAGGTCGCTGAGCCGGTTCTTCGCGTCGGACCGCCAGTCGGCCAGCACCCGGCGGTGCAGGGTGACGGCCAGGTCCGGGTCGCCGGCGATGTGCCGCAGGTCGAGCATGCCGAGCATGGCCGGCAGGTCGGTCCGGGCGACTTGCCGGGCCCCGCCGACGCTGCGCACCGAATGGTCGAGCCGGATCTTGGAGTCCCAGATCGGGTACCAGAGCCGTTCGGCCAGCATGCCGGCGTAGGAGGCCGGCGTCTCCGTGGAATGCAGCAGGACCAGGTCCAGGTCCGAATAGGGCGACAGTTCGCCGCGGCCGAAGCCGCCGACCGCGACCAGGGCGACGCCGCCGACGTTGACCCCGGCCTCCTGCGCAAGCTCGCCGAGCCAACCGTCGGTCAACCGGGCCAGAGCCTTCCGCCGGGCCGGACCGGGCACCCCGGTCCGGCTCAGCAGTTGGGCTCGCAGCTCCGCGAAACCGCCCGCCATCCCCACAGGCGAATTCCGCATCGGCCTACAGCGCTTCCTGTCCGCGCTCCCCGGTGCGCACCCGGACGACCGTCTCGACCGGGATGGTCCACACCTTCCCGTCGCCGATCTTTCCGGTGCGGGCGGCCCGGACGATGACGTCGACCACGTCATCGGCGTCCTCGTCGTCGACGAGGATCTCCAGGCGCACCTTGGGCAGCAGTTCCACGGTGTACTCCGCGCCCCGGTACACCTCGGTGTGGCCGCGCTGGCGGCCGTACCCGGAGGACTCCGACACGGTCATGCCCTGAACCCCGAAGGCAAGCAGCGCTGCACGCACCTCGTCGAGCTTGAACGGCTTGATGACGGCGGTGACCAGCTTCATGCCTTGACCTCCTGAGTCTTGCTCGCGTGGTGGGAACCGGTCGGGACTCCGGTGACGCCGGACCCGGGGGCGGGCTCGAGGTCGTAGGCGGATTCACCGTGCGTGGTGACGTCGATGCCCTCGACCTCCGCGTCGTCGGCGATGCGCCAGCCCATCGTCGCCTTCAGCGCATAGCCGATGATCGTGGTCATCACCGCGGTGAAGACCAGCGCGACCAGCGCGACGAGGGTCTGCACGACCAGTTGGCCGACGCCGCCACCGTAGAACAGGCCGGTCTCGGTCGCGAAGAAGCCGATCGCGATGGTGCCCCACAGACCGCCGACCAGGTGCACGCCCACGACGTCGAGCGAGTCGTCGTAGCCGAGCCGGTACTTCAGGCCGACGGCCAGAGCGGTCAGCACGCCCGCAATCAGGCCGAGGAAGATCGAGCCGACCGGGGACAGCGCACCGGCCGCCGGGGTGATCGCGACCAGGCCGCCGACAACGCCGGACGCGGCGCCGAGGCTGGTGGCGTGCCCGTCCCGGATCCTTTCCACGACCAGCCAGCCGAGCATCGCCGCGCAGGTGGCCACGGTGGTGTTGATCCAGGCCAGGCCGGCCAGGCCGTTGGCCGCACCGGCCGAACCGGCGTTGAAGCCGAACCAGCCGAACCACAGGAGGGCGGCGCCCAGCATGACGAACGGCAGGTTGTGCGGCTTCATCGGTTCCTTGCCGAAGCCGCGACGCTTGCCGATGATGATCGCCAGCATCAGACCGGCGATACCGGCGTTGATGTGCACGACGGTGCCACCGGCGAAGTCGATCGGCACGACACCCTCGAACATGCTGCCGAACGGGCCGTTCGCGGACAGGAACCCGCCGCCCCAGACCGCGTGGGCCAGCGCGAAGTAGACCAGCGTCACCCAGACGCCGGTGAACACCAGCCAGGTGGAGAACTTGACCCGGTCGGCGATGGAGCCGCTGATCAGCGCCACGGTGATGATCGCGAAGGTCATCTGGAAGCCGACGACGACCAGGGCGGGCACACCCGTCAACAGCGAGTTGGCCAGCCCGTACTCGTCGTCCGGAGAGGGCAGCAGGCCGTTCATCGCCCAGTATTCGAACGGATTGCCGTAGAAGCCGGCGACGTCCTCGCCCATGATGTCGGTGCCGAAAGAGGCGGAATAGCCCCACAGGACGTAGATGATGCCGATGATGCCGATCGCGCTGAACGACATCATCATCATGTTCAGCACGGACTTTGCCCTGGTCATGCCGCCGTAGAAGAAGGCAAGCCCTGGTGTCATCAGCAACACCAGGGAGGCGGACACCAGCATCCAGGCGGTGTCGCCGGTGTTGAGTTCGAGATCCATCAAGCCTCCAGGCTTTAGGAGTGGGGATGTCCCACGAGATTCGCGCCCGTGTGTTGCGCCGGGCGCTCCCGGAGGTTTCGCCGATGTGAACTCGGCTCGGAATGTGTTTCCGAACTGTTTCGGATCTGTCGACGGCGTGTGACGCGCCGTCACACAGGGTTAGTCCCCCAGCAACGCGTCCACGAAGGCGGCCGGTTCGAACGGCGCCAGGTCGTCCGGACCCTCCCCCAGCCCGACCAGCTTGACCGGCACGTTCAGCGTCCGCTGGACCGCCACGACGATGCCACCCTTGGCGGTGCCGTCCAGCTTGGTCAGCACGATCCCGGTGATGTCCACCACCTCGGCGAACACGGTGGCCTGCACCAGCCCGTTCTGCCCGGTGGTCGCGTCCAGCACGAGCAGGATCTCGTCCACTTCCGCTTGTTTTTCGATCACCCGCTTCACCTTGCCGAGCTCGTCCATCAGGCCCGTCTTGGTGTGCAGCCGGCCGGCGGTGTCGATGAGCACGGCGTCCGCACCATCGGCAACGCCCCGCTTGACCGCGTCGAACGCGACGGACGCCGGGTCGGTGCCGGCGTTCGCCCGGACCACCGCCGCGCCGGCCCGCTCGCCCCAGGTTTGCAGCTGGTCGGCCGCGGCCGCGCGGAAGGTGTCGGCGGCACCGAGCACCACGTGCCGGCCGTCGGCGACCAGCACCCGGGCCAGCTTGCCGGTGGTGGTGGTCTTGCCGGTGCCGTTGACGCCGACGATGAGCAGGACGGACGGGCGACCGTCGTGCGGCAGCGCGCGCACCGCCCGGTCCATCGTCGGGTCGACCGCCTCGATGAGCACCTTGCGCAGCAGCGCCCGGGCGCTGGCCGCGTCGGTGATGCCGTGCGCGGCCACCTCGGCCCGCAGTCGCTCCGTGATCTCGGCCGCCGCGGCCGCGCCCAGGTCGGCCATCAGCAGGGTGTCCTCGACGTCGACCCAGGAGTCCTCGTCGAGAGTGCCGGCGCCGAGCAGGCCCAGCAGCGACCGGCCGAACGCGTTCTGCGACCGGGACAGCCGGCCGCGCAGCTTGGACAGCCGGCCGGCGGTGGGCGCGATCTCCTCCCGCGCGGGCGCGGTCTCGATCTCCTCGACCAGTTCGTCCGGCACCGTGTCCGGCACCGTGTCGGGCAGCCTGTCGGGCACCGTGTCGGGCAGCGGCACCTCGACGATGCTGCGGCTGGGCGAGTCGCGCGGCACCGCGCTGTCCTCACCGACCAGCGGGCCCTCGCCGACCAGCGGCCCCTCCTCGACCGGCACCACCGGCATCGGCTTGGTGGGGGGTGGAGGAGCCGTCGCGGTCCCCGCGGAGAAGGAGATCGACCCGCCGGCCTGGTACCCGCCCTTGGCCGGCGGCCCCTCGCGCTCGGTGACCGGTTTGGGCGGCGCCTCCTTCAGGGAGATGCGGCGGCCGCGCGCGCGAACGGTCCCGAGGACCAGCGCGAGGGCGACGACCACGATGACGGCGATGAGGATCCAGATCCAGGTTGGCACGGGCCAATCCTGACAGAACTACCCCGCCCGATTAACCAGCGTCGAAGACCCGGTCCACCACCTTGCGGGCCCGCCGGGTCGCCCGCCGGTAGTCGTCGACGAACTCGCCGGGGTCGCCGCCGGCCGGATACCCGCAGGCCCGGGCGATGGCGGACAGCTCGCGGCCCTGCCGGGGGATCTGGTCGTCGGGCTTGCCGCGGACCAGCATGATCGCGTTGCGGGTGCGGGAGGCGACCAGCCAGCCGTTGGTGAGCGCCTCGGCGTCCTCGTCGCTGATCAGCCCGGCCCGGGCGGCGGCCGCGATCGCGGGCAGGGTGCTGGGGGTGCGCAGGTCGGGAACTTCGAACGCGTGCTGCAGCTGCAGCAACTGGATCGTCCACTCGACGTCGGCCAGGCCGCCGCGGCCGAGCTTGGTGTGGGTGGTCCGGTCGGCGGTGCGGGGCAGCCGTTCGGCGTCCATCCGCGCCTTGATCCGGCGGATCTCCACCACGTCCCGCAGCGACAGGCCGCCCGCCGGGTAGCGGAACTCGTCGGCGGCGGCGACGAACGCGGCGCCGAGCTCGGGGTCGCCGGCGATCGGCCGCGCCCGCAGCAGCGCCTGCCGCTCCCAGGCGACCGCGTTCCGGGTCCAGTACGCCCGGTAACCCGCCAGCGGGCGGACCAACGGACCGTTCTTGCCCTCGGGCCGCAGGTTGGCGTCGATCTCCAGCGGCGGGTCGGGGGTCGGCCGGCCCAGCAGCCGGGACATCAGGTCGGCGACCGCGTGGGCGTCCGCCCGGGCCGCCGACTCGTCCTCGCCGGGCAGCGGCTCCATGACGAACACCACGTCCGCGTCGGAGGAATAGCCGAGCTCGCCCCCGCCCAGTCGGCCCATGCCGATGACGGCGAACCTGGCCCGGAACCCGCCCCGGTCCTTGGTGACCTGCTTGATCGCGGCCTGCAGGGCGGCCCCGATGGTGATCTCGGCGACGCTGGTCAACCCGCGGGCGATGTTCGTCACGGAGATCAGGCACAGCATGTCGCCGCAGGCCAGCCGAAGCATCTCGTGCCGGCGGCCGGACCGGGCGACGTCCACCGCATCCGGCGCCGTGCCCGCCCGCCGGGCCCGGGCCATCAGCGCGGTGGCGACCGTCTCCGGTTCGGGCGCGAGCAGCGCGGCGTCGTCGACGAGCAGCTTGAGCACGTCCGGCGCCCGCGGCAGCAGGGCGGCGACCAGCCGGGAGCCGCCGAGCAGACCGGCCAGCCGGTGCGCGACGGACCCCTCGTCCCGCAGCAACCGCAGGTACCAGGGGGTGTCGGCGAGGGCCTCGGACACCTGCACGTAGGCGAGCAGGCCGGCGTCCGGGTCGGGGCTGGTGGCGAAGTAGTCCAGCAGCACCGGCAGCAGGTGACGTTGGATCGCGGCGCGTCGGCTGACCCCCTGCGTGAGGGACGCCAGGTGCCGGATCGCGGCGTCCGGCCGGCTGAAGCCGAGGGCGGCGAGCCGCTCGCGCGCCGCCTCCACGGTCATCCGGGTCTCGTCCTGGTCGACCGCGGCGACCGCCTTGAGCAGCGGCCGGTAGAACAGCTTCTCGTGCAGTCGGCGGACCGTGGTCGCGTGCCGAAGTCGTTCGGCGACGAACACCTCGGCCGCGTTCGAGGTGCCGGTGGCGACATACCCGTCGGCTCGGGCCAGCCACTCCATGTCGGCCCCGTCGTCCGGGAGCAGGTGGGTGCGGCGCAACCGTTGCAGCTGCAGCCGGTGCTCGGCGCGCCGCAGGAAGGTGTAGGCGGCGGCCATCTCGGCGCCGTCGGTGCGGCCGACGTAGCCACCGCGGATCAGCGAGCGCAGCCCCATCAGGGTGCCGGGCAGCCGCAGATCCGGATCCGATCGGCCGTGCACCAGCTGCAACAGCTGCACCGCGAACTCGACGTCGCGCAGGCCCCCGGCGCCGAGCTTGAGTTCGCGTTCCCGGTGCTTGTCCGGGATGTTGTCCTCGACCCGTCGGCGCATCGCCTGCACGTCGTCGACGAACGACTCCCGGCCGGCGGCCGACCACACCCCGGGCCGGGTGATGTCCATGAACACCTGACCCAGTGCCAGGTCGCCGGCCGCGGGACGGGCCTTGAGCAGCGCCTGGAACTCCCAGGTGTGCGCCCACCGCTGGTAGTAGCTGGTGAACCCGGCCGGGGTGCGCACCAGCGCACCCGCCTTGCCCTCGGGACGCAGCGCGGCGTCGACCTCCCAGGCGGCGGCGCCGCAGATCCGCATCATCCGGCTGGCCAGTTGGTTGGCGGCCATCAGCGCCGTCTCGTCACCATCGGCGATGAACATCACGTCGACGTCGGAGAGGTAGTTCAGCTCCTTCGCCCCGGTCTTGCCCATGGCAATGACCCCGAGCCGCACCGGTGCCGCACCGCTGGTCAGCTCGGCGGCGGCGGCGGCCAGCCCGGCCTGCAGGGTGAGGTCGGCCAGTGCGGTCAGCGCGTGACACACCGCCGGCAGGGCGGTGGTCGGCAGCGAGGTCTCGATGGCCGGGGCCAGGTCGTGCGCGGCGATGATGAGCAGCTGGGACCGGTAGGCGCGGCGCAGCGCGGCGATGGCCGTGGCACCGGTGACGGTGGCCCGCGCGCCCTCGGTGCCGGTGCACGGCGGGGCGGC
This sequence comes from Nakamurella sp., assembly GCA_036524715.1. Classification (GTDB taxonomy): domain Bacteria; phylum Actinomycetota; class Actinomycetes; order Mycobacteriales; family Nakamurellaceae; genus Nakamurella. Next base: position 8,397 of record DATDBV010000115.1, read on the forward strand.
GTGGTCGATGCCCAGCGCGTCGCACAGCACCCGACGCATGCCCTCGGCCGGCACCAGCTCCTCGGCCGGCGCCTCGGGCAGCAGGTCGTGCCAGTCCTCCGGCCACGCCGCCAGGTGCTCGGACAGTACGGTGGACGCGCCGAGCAGCCCGATCAGCCGGCCCCGGAACCGTGGCTGGGTGCGCAGCGCCTCCATGATCTGCGCCGGGTTGCGGTCGGCCTCGTACAGCCGGGCCAGGCCGTACACGGCGAGTTCCGGACGTCCGGCCCGGGAGATCGCGGACAGGATTTCCTCGTTGGGTCCGATCGGCCCCTCGGGGCCCCACAGCCCGAGCAGGGCCAGGTCGGCCCGCACCCGGTCGGTGTCGGGGAGGCTGTACCGGGCAGGGGTCCGCAGTCCCGGCCGGCTCATCGGGGCACCATCCTCATCGCGACACCATCGGCAACGTCCGGCGGGCCGCCGG
>DATDBV010000116.1:0-8744 GCA_036524715.1 Nakamurella sp.
CTCGCCGTCCAGCACCCGGCGCCGCTCGTCGTAGATGACGGTGCGCTGCTTGTTCATCACCTCGTCGTACTTGAGCACGTTCTTGCGGATCTCGAAGTTCTGCTGCTCGACCTGGGTCTGCGCGCTCTTGATCGCCTTGGAGACGAAGTTGTGCTCGATCGGCACGTCGTCGGGCATCCGCAGCCGGGTCATCAGCGCCTCGACGGTGCCGCCGCCGACCCGCCGCATCAGCTCGTCGCCCAGGGAGAGGTAGAACCGGGACTCGCCGGGGTCGCCCTGCCGCCCGGAGCGGCCGCGCAGCTGGTTGTCGATGCGCCGGGACTCGTGCCGTTCGGTGCCCAGCACGTACAGCCCACCGGCCTCCCGGACGTTCTCGGCCTCCGCCTTGGTCCGCTTGGTGGCCTCCTGCACCGCGGCCGACCAGCCGGCCTCGTACTCCTCCGGCGTCTGCGTCGGGCTCAGTCCCTTCGCCCGCAGATCGAGATCCGCGGTGAAGTCGACGTTGCCGCCGAGGATGATGTCGGTGCCCCGCCCGGCCATGTTGGTGGCCACGGTGACCGCGCCGGACCGGCCGGCCTGCGCGATGATCGCGGCCTCCCGCGCGTGGTTCTTGGCGTTGAGCACCTCGTGCGGGATGCCCGCCCGCAGCAGCAGCTTGCTCAGCAGCTCGGACTTCTCCACTGACGCGGTGCCGACCAGCACCGGCTGGCCGTTCTCGTGCCGTTCGCCGATGTCCTCGACGACCGCGTCGAACTTGGCCTGCTCGGTCTTGTAGATGACGTCGGCCTCGTCCAGACGCTGGATCGGCTTGTTCGACGGGATCGGCACCACGCCCAAGTTGTAGGTCTGGTGCAGCTCGGCCGCCTCGGTCTGCGCGGTGCCGGTCATCCCGGCCAGCTTCTCGTACAGCCGGAAGTAGTTCTGCAGGGTGATGGTGGCCAGGGTCTGGTTCTCGGCCTTGATCTCGACCCGTTCCTTGGCCTCGATCGCCTGGTGCATGCCCTCGTTGTAACGGCGGCCGTGCAGCACGCGGCCGGTGAACTCGTCGACGATCAGCACCTCGCCGTTGACGACGATGTAGTCGCGGTCCTTCTTGTACAGCTCCTTGGCCTTCAGGGCGTTGTTCAGGAATCCGACCAGCGGGGTGTTGACCGACTCGTAGAGATTCTCGATGCCAAGGGCCTGCTCGACCTTGGCCACCCCATCCTCGCTGACGCCCACGGTGCGCTTGGACTCGTCGACCTCGTAGTCGACGTCCCGGTGCAGCCGCGGGGTCAGCCGGGCGAACTCGGTGTACCACTTGGACGACTGGTCGGCCGGACCGGAGATGATCAACGGGGTCCTGGCCTCGTCGATCAGGATGGAGTCGACCTCGTCCACGCAGCCGAAGTAGTGGCCTCGCTGCACCAGGTCGTTCTTTGACCAGGCCATGTTGTCGCGCAGGTAGTCGAAGCCGAACTCGTTGTTGGTGCCGTAGGTGATGTCCGCGGCGTACGCGGCGCGGCGCACGTCCGGGGTCTGCTGCGCCAGGATGACGCCGACCTCGAGACCGAGGAAGCGGTGCACGCGACCCATCCACTCCGAGTCACGCTTGGCCAGGTAGTCGTTGACGGTGACGACATGCACACCCTTGCCCTCGAGGGCGTTGAGATAGACCGGGAGGGTGGAGACCAGGGTCTTGCCCTCGCCGGTCTTCATCTCGGCGATGTTGCCCAGGTGCAGCGCGGCCCCGCCCATCAACTGCACGTCGAAGTGCCGCTGCCCGAGGGTCCGTTTCGCTGCCTCCCGCACCACCGCAAACGCCTCGACCAGCAGGTCGTCGGTGGACTCGCCCTTCTCCAGGCGCTGCTTGAACGCGGCGGTCTGGCCACGCAGTTCGTCATCCGACATCGCGACGTAGTCGTCCTCGATGGCGTTGACGTGATCGGCGATGACCCGCAGACGCTTGAGCGTCTTCGCCTCGCCGACCCGGAGCAGTCTGCCAAGAACCACGTGTTTCACCCTCGGTTGGATCGCGTCGCGCCGGAACCCGGCACAAGCACCGGGCGAGCCCCGGCCGTGACCATGGTAGGCGCACCGCAGGGGACCGGGTCGGTCGCCGGGAGCCGGTTACTTCAGCCGAAGCAGGCCGTAGTCGAAGCCGTGCCGGCGGTACACCACCGACGCGACGCCGCTCTCGGAGTCGTTGAACAGATAGAACTCGTGACCGACCAGTTCCATCTGCAGCAACGCCTCGTCGACCGAGATCGGGTCGGCCGGGTGATCCTTGATCCGCACGATCCGGCCCGGGCCACCGTCGTCGGTCGCCCACCGGTCCTCCTCCGGAACCCCCTCGACGGCCGGCGCACCCGCCAGCAGCGCGGTGCGGGCGGAGCCGTTGGCCGACGGCTCCTCGGCCCCGAGAATCTCCTCCGGTGACGCCGCGACCGCGGCCGTCGGGATCCGGCCGTGCTGACGGTCCCGCCGCCGGTCGTGCAGCCGGTGCAGCCTGGTCTCCACCTTGGTCACCGCGGCGTCCAGCGCGGCATAGAAATTCTCCGCGCTGGCCTCGGCGCGAACCGCCGGACCGCGGCTGGCGACGGTGATCTGCACCCGCTGGCACGTCTTCTGCTGGCGGCGGTTGGTCTCGTGGGACAGCTCGACGTCGACTCGGATGATCTTCGGGTCGTACCGCTCGGAACGGGCGAGTTTCTCGGCCACGTGAACCCTGAAGTGCTCCGGAACTTCCACGTTCCGACCCTTGACGACAATGTCCACGATTCCTCCTCCTCTGGCAGGGACAATCCTCCCCTGCCGGCCACGCGTCGGTGACGTCAACTGTTGATCTTCCCGGACCACGCCGATCGTTCACCGGGGCGTCACCCGGAATACCTTGAACCTACAGGGCTGCCGGATGATCGCAAGGCGCAATGGTCCCGTTTTCGGGCGGAGCCGCCGGTCAGCGGGCGTCCAGCCATCGGGGGACGGCGGCCAGGGTGAGCATCCCGACCGGTCGGCAGCCGGTCGACGCGAGCGCCGCCGTCGCCGCGACGGCGGTCGATCCGGTCGTCAGCACGTCGTCCACCAGCAGGACGTCGGCATCCGGTGGCGGAGCGGCCCCGGCCACGACGCGGACCCGACCGGCCAGGTTCCGCTGCCGCTCGGCGGCGCCGAGGCCGACCGAATCCCGGGCACGTCCGGCGGTGATCAGGCAGGGCGCGACCCCGGCCGCCGAACCGGCCGCGGCGACCGTCCGGGCGGCAGCGGTGGCCATGGCTCGGACCGGATCGCCGCCCCGGCGCCGGGCAGCCGCCGGCCTGCTCGGCGCCGGCACCAGCCAGACCGGGTCGGTCACCGCGCCCCAGGCTGCCAGCTGGACGACGGCGGCGCCCAGGGCCAGCCCCAGTCGAGCCGGCAGGTCCCGCCGCCCCTTCTCCTTGCCGGCCAGGATGGCGGCCCGCACCGGGCCGGCGTAGCGGGTCAGCGCCCACACCTGCGGCAGGCCGGCGGCGTCCCGCAGATCGTCGGCGCCCAGGTCGTCGGGCAGCCGGATCCGGCGCGGGGGTCCGGCAAGCGTCGCGGCGCAGCTCGGGCACCACGGCCCGGGACGCCCGCACCCCGGGCACGGCCGCGGCAGGACGAGGTCGACCGCCGCGCCGAACAGGTCGCTCAGCGCGCCGGTTCGTTCCCCCATCCCCCGACCATGCGGACCACCTGGACACCGGTCAATCCCCGGTTCCGGATTGTGGACAAACAATCCGCGGAAACGTCTCCGCGGAAACGCCAGCGATATATCGCTCACCGGTCGTTCGTGGGCGTCGGCGGCGGAAACACCAGAGGGGCGACCGGATCTTCCGCGCGAGCCGTCCGGGCTGCTAAAAGGTGCCGGTTTGCGGGGTCGCGCAACCTTCAGTCGCTGGGGGCGACCGGATGTTCCGCACGAGCCGTCCGGGCTGCCGAGTCAGGCCACCGGCGAGACGATCCGCCCCCGCACCTCGGGCGCCTGAAGCCGCACCTTGTCGGCGGCGTCGTCGTCGGGTTCGGTCTGCGAACGGCGCTCGGCGTCCACCCGCGCCCGATAGGCCGCCACCTCGTCCGCCGCCTGCGCGTCGGACCAGCCCAGCACCCCGGCCATGATCTCGGCGACCCGGCCCGCGGACTCCGTCCCGCGGTGCGCGTATTCGATGGAGATCCGCGTCCGGCGCGCCAGCACGTCCTCCACGTGCAGGGCGCCCTCGTGCGTCACCGCGTAACGCGCTTCGGCCTGCAGGTAGTCCGCCGCCCCGGGAATCGGCTGCAGCAGCGACTTGTCGCCGTCCGGGCCGCTTGCGGGCGCCAGCAGCTCGTGAATCTCCGAGCCGTACCGGTCGAGCAGGTGCCGGATCCGGTACGGATGCACCCCGTGCGTGGCCGCCAGCCGGTCGGCCTGGTTGACCAGCGCCTGATAGCCCAGCGCGCCGACCAGCGGCACGTCGGCGGTGCACGACGGATTGATCCGGCCCGGCAGGTCCTCCCCGGCCGCGTCCACCGCGTCGGCGCCCATCACCCGGTAGGTCGTGTACTTGCCGCCGGCGATCGCGATCAGGCCCGGCGCCACCCGGGCCACCGCATGCTCCCGGGACAGCTTGGACGACTGGTCGCTCTCCCCGGCGAGCAGCGGCCGGAGCCCGGCGTACACGCCCTCGATGTCGTCATGGGTGATCGGCACCGCCAGCACGCTGTTGACGTGCTCGAGGATGTAGTCGATGTCGGCCTTGGTCGCCGCCGGGTGCGCCAGGTCCAGCTGCCAGTCTGTGTCCGTGGTGCCGATGATCCAGTGCGAACGCCACGGGATGACGAACAGCACCGACTTCTCGGTCTTGAGGATGATCCCGCTCTCCGAGGCGATCCGGTCGCGCGGCACCACCAGATGCACGCCCTTGGATGCGCGCACCTTGAACCGCCCGCGGCCACCGGACAGCCGCTGCAGCTCGTCCGTCCACACCCCGGCGGCGTTGATGACCACCCGGGCCTTGACATCGGTTTCCGCGGCCGTCTCCACGTCCCGCACGCGCACCCCGGCCACCCGGTCCGACTCCTTCAGGAAGCCGACCACCTGGGTGGACGTGCGGACGACGGCGCCGTACGCGGCGGCGGTCCGGGCCACCGTCAGGGTGTGCCGGGCGTCGTCGACCTGCCCGTCGTAGTACCGGATCCCGCCGACCAGCGCGTCCCGACGCAGCGCCGGCACCAGGCGCATCGCGCCGGCCCGGGTCAGGTGCTTGTGCCGGGGCACCGACCGGGCGCCGCCCATCGTGTCGTACAGGATCAGGCCGGCGGCCACGTAGGGACGCTCGATCACCGGCTTGGACAGCGGGTACAGGAACGACACCGGCTTGGCCAGGTGCGGACAGATCTTGGTGAGCATCAGCTCGCGTTCGGCCAGCGCCTCGCGGACCAGCCCGAACTCGAACATCTCCAGGTAGCGCAGCCCGCCGTGGAACAGCTTGGACGACCGCGACGACGTGCCGGACGCCAGGTCGCGGGCCTCGACCAGGGCCACCGACAGCCCGCGGGTCACCGCGTCCAGGGCGGCCCCGGCGCCGACCACGCCGCCGCCGATGATCACCACGTCGAACGTCTCGGTGCCCAGCCGGTCGAAGTTGGCCACCCGCTCGGCGGGCCCGAGCCGCGCGCCGGAGGAGATGCCGTCGCCCGTCATGGTGGGGACGGTACCCAAGGTTGTTCGCGCCGCAACAGCACCACGTTCTCGCCGGGGATCGGCCGCCCGTCGGCGCCGGTGAAGCCCACCCGGGCCGGCTCACCGGAGGATCGGTCGACGAAGCGGAACGGCGGGCCATCAGGCACCGGTAGGTGGGTCATCCCCCACCCGCCCAGGGCCGCCAGCACGGATCCCAGGTCACGGCCGGTCGCGGTCAGCACATACTCCGCACGGGCCCGCTCCCCGGGGCTGCGGTAGCTGCGGCGTTCGAGAATCCCCTGGTCGACCAGCTTGCCCAGCCGGTCGGCCAACACGTCCGGCGCGATCCCCAGGGACGAACGGAACTGGGCGAACCGGGTGGCACCGGCCATCGCGTCGCGCACGATCAGCAGCGCCCACTTCTCCCCCACCACCGCCAGGCTGCGCGCGATCGGGCAGGCCGCGCCGACGCCGGTCTTCATCTCGGCCACGTCTCCCACCCTATCAGTTGAGTTGGCATTTCCTATCCAGGATGCTAGCTTGGGTTATCCAATCCAGCCTCACCAGGAGGAGCCACCATGACCACCCTCAACAGCGCCGCTGTGCTCGTCACCGGAGCCAACGGCGGCCTCGGCCGCGAGTTCGTGCGGCAGGCACTGGACCGTGGCGCCCGGAAGGTCTACGCGAGCGCCCGCTCACCCCGGGTCTGGGACGACGAACGGATCGTGCCGCTGGCGCTGGACGTAACCGGTGCCGAGTCGATCGCGGCGGCCGCCCGGGCGGCCGCCGACGCCACCGTGGTCATCAACAACGCGGGCACCACCGCCCCCGGCCGGCTGCTCGACACGACCCTGGACGACGTCCGGAAGCTGTTCGAGACCAACGTGTTCGGGCCGCTGGGTGTCGCCCGGGCGTTCGCCCCGGTGCTCGCGGCCAACGGTGGCGGCGCCCTCGTCGACATCCACTCCGCACTGAGCTGGGTGGCCCGCGGCGGCGCCTACAGCGCCACCAAGGCCGCGCTGTGGTCGCTGACCAATTCGCTGCGACTGGAGCTGGCCGGACAAGGCACCCAGGTGGTCGGCGTGCATCTGGGCTACACCGACACGCCGATGATCGCCGCCCTCGACGTACACAAGGAGGACCCGGCCGACATCGTCCGGGAGGTCTACAACGGCCTGGAGACCGGCGAGTACGAGGTGCTCGCCGACGACACCAGCCGGTTCGTCAAGGGCCGGCTCAGCCAGCCGCTGACGGTCCTGTACCCCGAGCTGAGTCGCGCCTGACCGGCCCCGACGGCAGGTCAGATGCCTTCGGCGTCACTGTGCATCAGCCGGCGGCCGAGCTCGGTGATCGACCCGGAAAGCGACGGGTAGACGCTGAAGGTGTAGGCCAGATCTTTGACGGTGAGCCGGTTCTGCACCGCGATGGCGATGGGCAGGATCAGCTCGGAGGCCGCCGGCGCGCACACCACCCCGCCGATCACGATGCCCGTGAGCCGTCGGGAGACGATCTTGACGAAGCCCTCCTCCAGGCCGAGCATCTTCGCCCGGGCGTTGGTGGCCAGTGGGATGGTCCTGGTATGCGCCAGCGCCGGCCCGGTCTCCGCCTCGACCTCGGAGTAACCGACGGTGGCGATTTCCGGATGGGTGAACACGTTGGAGCACACCGTTTTCAGCCGCAGCGGCGCGACGCCCTCGCCGAGAACGTGCCACATCGCGATGCGTCCCTGCATCGCGGCCACCGAGGCGAGCATCAACACGCCGGTGCAGTCGCCGGCGGCGTAGATGCCCGGCACCGACGTCCGGGACACCCGGTCCACCTCGATGAACCCGCCGTGGCCGAGCCGGACGCCGACACTCTCCAGGCCGATGCCGCTGGTGTTGGGCACCGCACCGACGGTCAACAGCGCGTGTGACCCCTCGATCTCGCGACCGTCCTCCAGCGTCACGATCACGCCGGACCCGGTGTTGCGGACCGCCTTCGCCCGGGCCCGCCTGGCCAGCACGCTGCCCCGGGAGGAGAAGACCTGCTCGATGACGGCGGCCGCGTCCGCGTCCTCCGACGGCAGCACCCGATCCCGGCTGGACACCAGGGTCACGTGCACGCCCATCTCGGTGTAGGCGGAGGCGAACTCGGCACCGGTGACCCCGGAGCCGATGACGATCAGGTGTTCGGGCAGTTCGTCCAGCGCGTACACCTGTCGCCAGGTGAGGATCCGCTCACCGTCGGGCACCGCGTCGGGCAGCACCCGGGGGCTCGCCCCGGTGGCCACCAGCACCACGTCGGCGGGATGATCGGTCTCCGCGCCGCCCGGCGCGGTGGCCACCACCACGTGCGTCGACCGGTCCGGGGCGCTGTCGGCCAGCCGGGCGGTGCCGTCCACGATGCGTACCCCGTCGGCGATCAGCTTCGCCCGGATGTCGGCGGACTGGGCCAGCGCCAGCCCGGTCACCCGGCCGTGCACCACCGCGACGTCAACGCCCACCTGGTCCGGGTCGACGGTCACCCCCAGGCTGCCCGCGTCCAGCACCGCGGTGCGGCCACCGGCGGAGGCGATGAACGTCTTGGACGGCACACAATCGGACAGGACGCACGCCCCGCCCAGGCCGTCCCGCTCGACCAGGGTGACGTCGGCGCCGTACTGCACCGCGACGAGCGCGGCCTCGTAACCGCCGGGCCCACCGCCCATGATCACGATTCGGCTCACCTGCTGCTCCTTGTCCCTGGGTCGGCGTCCCGACCGTATCCCGCGGGCCGCCCACTACGCTCTGCTCCCATGGCGTTGTACGCGGCGTACGGGTCCAACATGGACCCCACTCATATGCTCCAGCGGTGCCCGTCGTCCCCGGTGGCCGGGACCGGGTGGCTGCCGGGGTGGCGGCTGACGTTCGGGGGCGAGGACATCGGCTGGGACGGCGCGCTGGCCACCGTCGTCGAGGACCCGGACTCGTCGGTGTTCGTCGTGCTCTACGACATGGCCGAGTCGGACGAGAAGGCTCTGGACTCCTGGGAGGGCACCGACCTGGGGCTCTACAGCAAGATCCGACTCCGGGTACACACCCTCGACGGGGAGGCGCTGGCCTGG
>DATDBV010000117.1:0-2321 GCA_036524715.1 Nakamurella sp.
GGACACCACGCATGGTCATGCACAGGTGTTCGGCCTCGATGACCACACCCACCCCGCGTGGGCCCAGGGTGGTCTGCAACCAGTCCGCCACCTGCTGGGTCAGTCGCTCCTGCACCTGGGGGCGGCGGGCGAACAACTCCACCACCCGGGCCAGCTTCGACAGCCCGAGGATCCGAGCCCCGGGCAGGTACCCGACATGGGCGACGCCGACGAACGGCAACAGATGGTGCTCGCACACCGACTGCACCGGGATGGACCGGGCGAGCACCAGCTCGTCGTAACCCTCGTCGTTGGGGAAGGTGGTCAGGTCGAAGGGCCGCGGCGTGAACATCTCCGCGTAGGCCCGGGCCATCCGGCCCGGAGTGCCACGCCGATCCTCGGTGTCCACGTCGACTCCGAGCGCGGCCAGGAACGCGGCGGCGGCGCGTTCCGCGGCGGCCAGGTCGACCGGAGCCGTCGGGTGCACCACCCGCAGCGCCGGGTACCTTTCGTCGGCCGGTCCCGGCGGTCCGGTCCGGGCCGGTTCTCTTCGAGCCGGTTCCATTCGGGCCCGTTCACTTCGGGCCGGTTCCATTCGGGACTGTGGGAGGACGGCGGTCACGAGACCGCCTCCGGCCGCGCCGTGCCCGATGCGCTCCGGCGGAACCCGACGGCCAGCCGGGTCAACGCCAGAGCGGCCAGCAGCAAACCGAAGTCCCGCAACGCGACGTCGTAGAAACCGGGGATCAGCAGCAGGTTGACGATGATGCCCGCCAGCCAGGCCGCGACGACGTACCCGCCGATCAGCGGCCGCAACGCCACCAGAATCCCCGCCGCGATCTCCACCACCCCGACCACATACATCGCCTGCTGGGCGGTGCCGGGCACGAGGGAATCGATCCACGGGGCCAGGTAGCCCGGCCAGTCGGTGAGCAGGTTGAAGAATTTGTCCAGCCCGAACACGATGGGCGCCACGGTGAACGCCGTCCGCAACAGCAGGAACGCCTGGTACGCCGGGTCGTGCAGCTCGGCGGTGCGGGGAGGCCGGTCGTACCGGGTGGGGCGGATCGTCATCGTTGCCTCCAACTCTAAAGGACAGTAAGTTTGACGTTAGAACACTGGGTTTCTTAAGTCAAGTGGTGTATCCTTTAGAGAGTGGGTTGGTTGATGAGTTCCGAGGACTTTGCCGATCGGGTGGCCGGGCTGGCCGCCCTGGCCGACCCGATCCGTCGTGAGCTGTACCTGTTCGTGGCCGCCCAACCCGAACCGGTCAGCCGAGACCGGGCCGCCGAAGGCGTCGCCGTCCCGCGGCACACGGCAAAGTTCCACCTGGACAAACTTGTCGAGCAGGGCTTGCTGGACACCGAGTTCCAGCGGCTGTCCGGCCGGCGGGGCCCCGGCGCCGGACGACCCACGAAGCTGTACCGGCGGTCCGACCGGGAACTGTCGGTGACCCTGCCCGAACGTCGGTACGATCTCGCCGGGCACCTGTTCGCCCAGGCCATCGACGACTCCACCCGGACCGGCACACCCGTCCTGGACGCGGTGCACACCGCCGCCGCCGAGTACGGCCGGACCCTCGGGGACCAGGCGCGGCCGGCCCTGGGCCCACCACCCGACCCAGGGCAACGGGTCGCCGCGGTGTGCGCTGTCCTGACCGCGCACGGATACGAACCCCGGCGCGTGGACTCGAGCGTCATCCTGGTCAACTGTCCGTTCGACGCGTTGGCTCAGGACCACACCGACCTGGTCTGCGGGATGAACCTCGCCCTGCTCGACGCGGTCGCCGACCGGGTCGGTGACGGGACGCTGACGGCTCGGCTGGACCCGGCCGACAACCGCTGCTGCGTGGTGCTCGACACCCCGCGACCGCTCGGAGCGACACCGCGACCCGCCACCCGGTAGCGGTGGCGGTGTCGGTGACAGTTGGGGTGGTCACGGTGACATCCCGGTTGGCGGCGGGTCCTGCATGCTGGCCCAGAGCCGGCCGAGCCGTCGACGCAGCGCGCTTTCCACCCCCTGCTGAGGGAGCGCCCGGTCACCCGAGCACAGCAGCCACGCCCCGCAGCACATGGCCAAAAAGCCGACCAGGCTGGTGACGACACCCCAGCCGGGCGACGCCTGGGCCAGGACCGCGCCGAGCATCAGGGTGACCAGGCCGGACATCAAGATGACCGAGCCCCCCACGGATCGGCCGCGGGGGCGCCGGGAACCCGTCATGCTGGCGAAGAACTCCGGATCCTCGGCCTGCACCCGCTGCTGGATCTCGTCGAGTATTCGCTGCTCGTGGTGGGATAGCTTCATCGGAAACCCGCCCCCAGCAGGACGTCCCGACCCGAGTG
>DATDBV010000118.1:0-4471 GCA_036524715.1 Nakamurella sp.
CGACCGGGGGAGCAACTACACCTCCGCCAGCTTCGCTGCGGCCCTCACGGAACACGGGGTCCGGCAGTCGGTCGGCCGAACCGGGATATGCTACGATAACGCCATGGCCGAATCGTTCTTCGCCACATTGAAGAACGAGCGCGTTCACCGCACCGTCTACCCGACACGGCAGCGCGCCCGGGCCGACGTCGCCCAGTACATCGAGCTCCGCTACAATTCCAGGAGACTCCACTCAGGACTCGGATACCGCACACCGCAAGAAGTTCACGATGCTTGGTTGAACAGCCAAGAAGCAGCATAAAACCAATAGGAACCCGGTCCGAAAAACGCGGGGCAGCTCATGTGCTCGGGAAGGGGTCGTTGGGGAGCGGCCTGGCCCAGCGTGCGATGTGGGCGGTGGTCGTTGTAGTGCCGCTCGTACTGCCGAAGCACGGCCGTGGCGTGGCGCGGGTTGATGATCAGGAGGCGGTCGAGGAGTTCGCGGCGGATCGTGCCGACGAAGCGTTCGGCGATCGCGTTGGACAACGCCGTCGACTGCACCTGATCGAGTCGATGAGACCGATCGGTATCGGCGGGTGCGGGTGACGCACCCGTTCCATCCGCTGTTCGGGCGGGACTTCGAGTTGGTCGTTCACCGGCAGAACTGGGGTGAGGACCGGGTCCATGTCCATGACGGCGACGGGGTGCTGTTCTCGCTGCCGGCAGCGTGGACGGATGTGGCGGCGTTGGACCCGTTCGTGGTGATCGCCGAGGGCCGGTGTCCGTTCACGATGACAGGCATGCTGGGGCTGGCGGACCTGATCGACCGGCTCCGGGCGCAGCCGGACGGCGACGAGGCCGTCAAACGGATTACGCCGTGAACGATAAGCAGATTACGCCGCAGCGAGCTCCACTGGTTCGAGCTGTGATCATCGGATTCGTTGTGTCACAGCTGATGTAGATGATTCTGTGGCGTGTCGCCATGACACTGTCTCCAGTGACCGGCAAAATCATTCTGTCAATCGTTCGGTTGGGAGGCGGCATGGCCCGGCGGGGATCACCCGAGGACCCGAAGGTCACCGCGCTGCGCGCGTCACGGTGTCTGAATCCTCATCCCGAGCAGGTCGGCGACCCGACGTTCCTGGCCGAGGAGTTCTTCGACGCCCGCGATGTGGTCCAGGTCAAGTACGAGATGATCCGCCGGGTCAGCGTGGAGGGCGACTCGGTGACCACCGCGGCGGCGGCGTTCGGCTACTCCCGGCCCTCCTACTACGCCGCGGCCGCCGCCCTGGCGCAATCGGGTCTGGAAGGACTGGTCGCGGCCAAGCCCGGCCCGCGGGCGGGTCACAAGCTGACCGACGCGGTCCTGGCCTGGGCCGAGCAGCAGTTGGCCGCCGATCCCGACCTGCGCCCTGCCGGGCTGGTCGAACCGATCGCCGAACGGTTCGCGGTCCACGTGCACCCCCGCTCGGTCGAACGCGCTCTGGCCCGCCGGCGGGAGCAGTCCAAAAGCCGCTGACCCATCCGCCCACGACAGCGAACAGGAGCAGTCCCCGTCCCCGTCCCCGTCCCCGTCCCCGTCCCGACGACCTTCACCTGGCCGCGCGGCTGCTGAACCGGAGACGAGCACATCGTCGGTTCCGGATGCCTGCCAGGACGCTGCTCCCGCCGGGCTGGACGCCCGCTACGAGCACCTTCGCCATGCCGTCCTGCACGACCGGGCCCGCGCCTTTCCCCTCGGCCTCGGGCTGCTGATCGCTCAAGGCGTCACCGCCTGGCAGCGTCTGGCGACCCACCTCACCAGCACCACCGGTGCCGACACCACCACCGGGCCCGTCACCGGGCCCGTCGTCTTCGACCAGGCCCGTCGCTCGTGCCAGACCAGCCCGGCCGGTCAACCGCCGGGCCTGGCGCCGCAGGCGGTGTCCGCCCAGTTGGTCCATGCCCTGGCCGGCCTGGCCGTCGCACTGACCGGCACCTGACCCGACCTGCCTCACCCCGTGACTCACCCCTGATCCCCGCCCGGCGGGAAGGAGCACGCCCATGTTCACCGATACCGCACACTCGAAGGTCACCTCCAGTCACCTGTCGCGCACGGCGCTGCTCTACGTCCGCCAGTCCACCCTCAAGCAGGTCCTGCACAACACCGAGTCCGCGGTACGGCAATACGACCTGCGCGGACGAGCGATCGCGTTGGGCTGGAACAGCGACCAGATCACCGTGATCGACATCGATCAGGGCCAGTCCGGGGCCAGCGCCGCCGACCGGGAAGGGTTCCAGCAACTGGTCGCCGAGGTCTCCCTGGGGCGGGCCGGGATCGTGCTCGGCCTGGAATGCTCCCGGCTGGCCCGTAACTCCGCCGACTGGCACCAACTGCTGGAACTGTGCGGGATCACCGCCACCCTGATCTGCGACGAGGACGGCCTCTACGACCCCCGCGACTTCAACGACCGGCTCCTGCTGGGCATGAAGGGCCAGATGAGCGAGGCCGAACTGCATTTCATCCGGGCCCGGCTGCGCGGCGGGATCCTGTCCAAGGCCCGCCGCGGGGAACTGATCACCCCGCTGCCCGTCGGGCTGGTCTACGACGGCGCCGGCCAGGTCATCCTCGACCCCGACACCGCCGTCCGCGCCGCCGTGACCCACCTGTTTGCCACTTTCACCGCCACCGGGTCGGCGACCGGCTGCGTGAAGGCGTTCAACGCCGCCGGGCTGACGTTCCCCTGGCGGCACCGCACGGGCGCCCGCCAGGGCGAGGTCGACTGGAAGCCGCTACAGCACAGCACCGTGCTGCGGGTCCTGCACAACCCCCGCTATGCCGGTGCGTTCACCTACGGACGCCACCGCAGCACCTCCCGCCCCGGCGGCAAGACCACCACCGTCACCCTGCCCCGCACCGAATGGACCGCCTTCATCCCCGGCGCCCACCCCGGCTACCTCACCCTGGACCAATACGACGCCAACCTCGCCAGGCTGACCGCCAACGCCCCCGCGCACGGCCGTGACCGGGTCAGCGGCCCGGCCCGGGAAGGACCCGCCCTGCTGCAAGGGATGATCCTCTGCGGCCGCTGCGGGCAACGGATGACCGTCCGCTACCACCACACCCGTGCCGGGCTGATCCCCAGCTACGTCTGTCAACGCGTCGGCATCGCCACCGCCGCCCCGGTCTGCACCGTCCTGCCCGGTCACGACCTCGACACCCAGATCGGGGTCCTGCTCATCGCGGCCCTGACCCCGCTGAGCATCGAGGCCGCGTTCACCGTCACCGCCGAACTCGAGCACCGCGCCGAACAAGCCGACGCCCTACGCGCCGCGCACGTCGAACGCGCCCGCTACCACGCCGAGAACGCCCGCCGCCGTTACCTGGCCGTCGACCCGGCCAACCGGCTGGTCGCCGACACCCTCGAAGCGGACTGGAACACCGCCCTGCGCGCACTGGGCGACGCGCAGCAGGCCTACGACACGGCCCGCCACACCGATGTCGGGCAGCTCACCGATGCCCAGAAGACCCGGATCCAGCAGCTGGCCACCGACCTGCCCGCGATCTGGAACGACCCGGCCACCCCCGCCCGGGAACGCAAACGCATCGCCAGGCTGCTACTGATCGACGTCACCGTGACCCGCACCCGCGACACCATCACCGCGCACGTGCGCCTGACCGGCGGCCAGCACCACACCCTGACCCTGCCCGTCCCCAAGAACGCCGCCCAGCTCCGCCGCACCGACCCCGACATCGTCACCGAGATCGATCGACTCCTGGACCACCACACCCACGCCGAGATCGCCGACATCCTCAACCGGCAAGGCCGCACCAGCGGCGAACACCGCCCGTTCCACGCCCTGATCATCCGGAATATCCGCGACACCTACCAGCTGCGCCCCCGCGAGGACCGCCTCCGCGACCAAGGCCTGATCCCGCTCCACGAGATCGCCACCCTGCTCGCAGTGTCCACCTCGACGATCAAGGACTGGTACCACGCCGGTCTTGTCGGTGGGCAGCGCTATAACGACAAAGGCCAAGTCCTCTACCAACCACCCGGACCCAACCCCCCGACCCCGCACCACGGACGCCGACTCACCAACCGGTGACCTGCACGAACACCACATCCCCACGCAACGAATCCACGAGGTGCACTATGCAACGCGAGCCTTGGCCCGCGGTGCCCGGACCGGTGTCTTGATGATCCGGACGTCGATGGCGGTGAACACCGTGTCGAAGGCGGCGGTGAACTTGGCGTCGCGGTCCCGGATGAGGAACCGGACCCGGCGGCCGGCGTCGTCGAGGTCCATGAGCAGGTTGCGGGCCTGTTGGGTGAGCCAGGCACCAGTCGGATGTGCGGTGACGCCCAGGATGTGCACCCGGCGGGTGGCGTGCTCGATGACGAAGAACGCATACAGCCGGTGCAGGGTGATGGTGTCGAGATGGAACAGGTCGCAGGCCAGGATCGCGTGCGCCTGCGCCCGCAGGAACTGGGTCCACGATGGTCCGGCC
>DATDBV010000119.1:0-3716 GCA_036524715.1 Nakamurella sp.
AACCGCTTCGCGCGCCTGCCGGCACGGTCCTTGCCACGGTCGGGTTCGGTCATAGTCGTATCCTCCGAGACGGGTCGAAGGAGCCGCCGGATGTTGGCTGATCAACACGCCGATGTGTGACACGAAGTCAGACGCAAACCAAGCCGGCGACCTGGTCGGGGTGGGCGTGGGCCAGCAGGAGGGCGGTCAGTCCGCCCATGGAGTGCCCGATCAGGTGGTACCGCCGATAGCCGGCGTGACTGATCATGGCTTCGGCGACCCGGGCGAGAAACGGTATCGAGATCGCCGACAGGTCGGAGCAGGTCGTCGCGCCGCAGCCCGGGGCGTCGTAGGCCAGCACCGGTCGATCCCCGAGGTCGGGGTGGACGGCGATGTCGGCGTAGTCCTCTTTGGTCGAGCCGAATCCGTGCAGGAACACCAGGGGTGTGCCGTGGCCGGGTTTGATCATGGCGGCGATGCGCAGGTCGACGTCGTCGATCCGGGCGGGCACGGACAGGTGCTGCCATCGGCGGGTGTCGGTGCCGGTCATGACCTTCCCTGGATGCGGGTGAGTTCTCGGGTGAGGCAGGTGATCGCCTTGTCGAGGCTGTGGTCGGCGACCGTGAAGCACAGTCGCAGGTGCCCCGGGCCATGGAAGGCGTCACCGGGCACGGTCGCCACGTGCGCGGTGTGCAGCAGATGGTCGGCGAGGTCGGCCGCGGTCTGCCCGGGCGCCAGCAGGCCGGTGACGTCGGGGAAGGCGAACATGCCGCCGCCGGGTGAGGGGCAGCTGATGCCGGGGATGGCCTTCAGGGCGGCGACAAGGCGGTCCCGGCGATGGCGGTAGGCCTTCCGGGCCTTCGTCGGGGTGCTGTGGTCGACGAGGGCGGCGACGGCGGCGGCCTGGTTGATGCCGGGAACGTGGGTGATGGTGGCGGCGACGTGCCGGCGGGCGTCGGCGACCCGCTCCGGTGTGGTGATCAGCCAGCCGACCCGCCAGCCGGTCATGGCGTGCGCCTTGGAGACCGCGCCGATCGTGATGATTCGGTCTCGATGCTCGGGGGCGGCTGCGGCGGCCGGGACGTGGGCGTCGTCGAAGGTGAGTTGGCTGTAGACCTCGTCGGCGACCAGGTGGATGTCGTGGACGGCGCACCAGCCGACGATCGCGCGGATCTCGTCGGCGTTGTGCAGCACGCCGCTGGGGTTGCCGGGGTTGGCCAGAACCAGTGCCCGCGTCCGTGGAGTGCGGGCCCGATCGAGGGCGTCGACGGTGAGGCGAAAGTCCGGCGCGGCCGGTGTCGACGGTGACCGGGTTGACGCGGGCGGCCAGGACCACCTCGGTGTGGCCGGGCCATCCGGGGGTGACGACGAGGACATCGTCGCCGGGGACGGTGAGTACCGCGAGAGCGGTGAACAGGGCGTGTTTGGCGCCCTGCGTTACCTGCACCTGCGCGGTGGTGGTGGGTACGCCGGCGGCGGTTGTCTGGGTGGCGATCGCCTCGCGTAGTTCCGGCAGCCCGGCGGCGGGGCCGTAGTGGTGGAGCGTGGGGTCGTCGGCGGCCCGTTGGGCGGCCCGGACGACCGACGCGGCGGTCGAGGTTTCGGGTTCCCCCG
Source organism: Nakamurella sp. (assembly GCA_036524715.1). Taxonomy (GTDB): domain Bacteria; phylum Actinomycetota; class Actinomycetes; order Mycobacteriales; family Nakamurellaceae; genus Nakamurella. The sequence continues at coordinate 1,594 of DATDBV010000119.1, forward strand.
CGGCCAGGGACACGACGTCGACGCCCTGGGCCCGCATGGCGGCCGCGCGGGCCGCGACCGCGAAAATGGGATTGTCGCTCGGCTTCGGCGGCCGGGAAAGCGCCGCGGCCGAGGTGTCGCGGCGCCGGGTCGTGGTGATGCTCATCGGCTGGTCAGCCGGTACAGGTCGACGGTGGTAGCGCCCGCGCGGAGCCGGGCGAGGATGTCCCGCTCGTGGGCGACGCGGGCGTCGGCGGCGTCCAGGACGCGGGTGATGTCGGCCGCGGGAATCGCGACGACACCGTCGGTGTCGCCGACGATCAGGTCGCCGGCTGCGACGGTGAATCCGACGACGACGACGGGTTCGCCGAAGATGCCGCGGTAGTCCTTCCGGGTGCCGAGGATACTGTTGCGGCGGGAGAAGACCGGAAAGCCGAGGCCGCGCTGTTCGTCGCGGTCGCGGACGCCGCCGTCGATGAGCAGGCCCTGGATGCCGTGAAGCTGCGCGGCGACGGCCAGCACTTCACCCCAGTGGCCGTGCCGAGCGCCGCCGACGTCGACGACGAGGACCGAGCCGGCCGGGGCGGCGAGCACGGCGTGGTGCAGGGCCAGATTGTCGCCGCCGCAGCCCCGCACGGTGAACGCCGGCCCACACAGGCGAGCACCGGGCCACGCTGCCCGCAGCCGGGGATCGAGGGCGATCGGCTGACTCGCCGCCTCGGACAACGTTGCCGCCGAGTGGCCGCGGGCCGGATCCGTTGCTGCCGCCCGAACCTGGCTGTGGGCGGTCACGAGGGGTCCTTCACCGAGCGGTCGTCGGTTGGGCCGGCTGCCGCGGGCACCCGGGCGTTTGCCGGAGCCCTGGGCGTGACTGCTGGCGGCGGGCGTTCCTGCTCGGCTACCGGGGCGCCGGACAGACGGCTACCACAACCAGGCCCACCTCCCGATGTGCATCCGTCGGTCAGCGGATCAGCGACGTTGTCCTCTTGTCTGACGCACAACATGCTCGTGATGGGCCTCCGCGTCGCTATCGATTGATCCGGCGTCGGGGCTGGGAACTGGCGTCGCTCGCTCTTTCAACTTGCTGTTCAGCAGGCTCATTCGAGAGCCGAAGCCGACTGGATCACGGCGTCCTTCGATCCGTGGGGCCTTTGCCGCACCTACCCGACCTGATTCGGCCGAGTAGTTGGCCACTTCGGCAATCGCAAACGGGAGGCGAAGAAGAACCACCCCACCCGCGGCGAGGAGTGCGAGGGAACCTGGCTGGCCGAGCTGCGCCGTCTCGGCGTCGACGTCGACGCCCACCGGGCCGCCGGGCCTCGAGTTGGCGATGGTGCGGCCCGGTGAGGTGGACCGCGACCTGGTGGCCGCCCGGGTCGTGCGGGTGCTGTCCGCCGGCGCCCGCGGCCGGTCGACCTGGAACGACTTCGACGTCCGCGGTGTCGCCGAGGAGGTCCTCGCCCGGCGGAACGTGGTCGGCGACCGGGCGGTGCTGCGGGAGCTGGCCGAGGACATCACCCGCCGCGCCCGTGTCCGCTGCCTGTCTGTCGTGCGCAAGCCGGTGCCGGCGCATGTGCGGCACCTGACGTCGCGGGAAGTGCTCGACCTGGAGCGGGACATCCAGGGTCGCCTCGCCGTCCGCGGCGCCTTCGACGGCACGCTTGCACCGCTGGCTGATGTCGCACAGGTCGTCGACGACCAGGGCCTGGATCGGGGGCAGGTCGACGGGGTGCGGGCGATCGCCGGCACCGACCCGGTGGTGCTCGTCGAGGGCGCCGCCGGCACCGGCAAGTCGACCATGCTGGCCGCCGCGAACACCCTCATCACCCAGGCCGGTCGGCGGATGATGGTGGTCGCCCCGTCCCGCAACGCCGCGCTCATCGCCGCGGAGAAGATCGGCGCCGCGGACGGGCCGGCGGCCGCCGGCCTGGCCTTCGCGCACGGCTTCCGGTGGGACCGCGACGGCGTCTGGACCCGGTTGCGGCCGGGCGAGGTCTGCCCGCTCAGCGGCGGGCGGTCTTGGCCGCGTTGATCAGTTACGTGTTCAACAAGCATCGCGGCACGTACGGGTCGCCCCGGATCGCCGCCGACCTGGGTGATCTGGGGTGGCGGGTGAGTGTCAATACGGTCGCGGAGATCATGGC
>DATDBV010000120.1:0-2312 GCA_036524715.1 Nakamurella sp.
AGGTCGTCGACGGCGACCTGGTCGCCATAGCGCTTGCTGATGTGGTCAATGACGATCATGCGGGTTCTCCTCCAGGACGGGTCGGTCGATCCCCGGGTTGGCACCCGCACCGGCGAAAGATCGCTCACCGGCGTGGCGCGCCAGGACTGACCTGATCAGGCTGCCAACCGCAGGCCTGTCCGTCGTCATCCCGTCGGTGACTCTTGGGCGTACCACCGCAGCAGTAGGCGGGCACTACCCGTCTTCGGGCCTCGCCGACCGGTGGACGGGCGGCCGTGTGTGCTGTTGCGACAATGTGCGCGCCGTTGTTGTGCTCGGCCGGGCCAAGGGGGGCCTTCGTCGCGCACGTGCCCTCCGGAGGAAGGTTCGGAGGGCCGACAACGCCGTGTGCCGGCCTTCCGCATTTTCCATTTCTGGTCGTCGCTGCGCGGGTGTGGGCTGCCCGTGCGACCGGGTCCTGGGTGGTGCGGCCCCGGAATCCGACCGCACCACCTGCGGATTTTAGGCGCTGATTGCGTCCGCCACGGCGTCGCGCATCGTGGTGGTGGGGCGGCCGATGAGACGCCCCAGATCACCGGTCTCGACGAACAGGTCGCCGCGGGCCACTCCCAGGTCGCCGTCGGCGAGGACCTCCGCCAGCTCTGCCGGGAATCCGAATCCCTGCAGGGCGGCGACGTAATCATCCTTCGACAGGTCCTTGTACGCGATGTCCTTGCCGCCGGCCTCGGACAGCGCCTGTGCGAACTCCGTCATGGTGAAGGCGGTGTCGCCGCCGAGTTCGTAGATCTTGTTGTCGTGGCCGGAGGTGGTCAGTACGGCGGCGGCGGCATCGGCATAGTCTGCGTGGGTGGCGGCGCTCACTCGCCCCTCCCCGGCTGCGCCCAGCACCACGCCGTTTTCGACGTAGGCGGCGGCCATGCCGGTGTAGTTGGCCATGTACCAGGAGTTGCGCAGGAACACGAAGGGCAGGCCGGATTCCCGGATGTAGGCCTCGGTGGCCTTGTGGTCGGGGGCCACCAGCAGTGCGCTGGTGTCGGCCTTGGGTGCGCTCGTGTAGGCGATCAGGCCCACGCCGGCTCGGACGGCCGCGTCAACGACGTTGCGGTGCTGCTGCATCCGGGCGCCGACCTCGTTGCCGGAAACGAACAGCAGCCTGTCGACGCCCACGAAGGCGGCCTCCAGGGCCGCCGGGTCGCCGTAGTCGGCCACCCGGGCCACGACGCCGAGTCCGGACAGTTCCGCGAGCTTCTCCGGGTTGCGCCCGACCGCGACGATCTCTTCGGCGGGCACGCCCCGGCCGAGCAGTGCGTCGATGGCGTGGCTGCCGTAGCGGCCGGTGGCGGCGGTGATGGCAATGGACATGAGGGACCTCCCGTAAAGGAACGAACTGAGTCTGTTTTTTGAACCTACTACGATCGTAGCACGTCGGTCTTATTTTTGAACCCACTTGGCTAGACTGGAGGCATGAGTCCGACCAGTACCGCGCCCTCGGTGCCGCGCACATGCTCCATCGCCTCCGCCCTGGAAGTCATCGGCGAACGTTGGACACTCTTGCTCCTGCGGGAGGTCTTTTATGGCGTGCGGCGCTTTGATGCCATCCAGCGCAACACCGGCGCCCCGCGGGGCCTGGTCGACCAGCGACTCAAGAGCCTGGTCGCCGCAGGCATTCTCGAACGCCGCCAGTACTCCGACCGTCCGCCCCGTTTCGAGTACCACCCGACCGAGGCCGGTGAAGAACTCCGACCGGTCCTGACACTCCTGAACAGCTGGGGCACCAAGTGGCTGACCGAAGCCCCCCACACCCAGGAGGTCTTCGACCACGACTGTGGACACGAGGCGCTCCCGTACCTTGCCTGCCAGGCCTGCCACCGCCCCATACGCGGCAGCGATCTGACCATTCGGGAACCGGCGCCAGCGATCCGGCCGTCGGGGAACAGCGGAACGAAGTCTCACGCGGGCGAGGTCTGCTGATAGATGTGTGGGGGGTAGCCGGTGACCGGCCCAGGATCGTCCGGGTCGCCTGGTCAGGGGTAGAGGTGAGGGGTCCCGTTGCCCCGCGGGGCGGCCGATTTAGGTCGACACCCGTCCCGCCGGAAGGCCGGCACCCGTCCCGCGGTGCCTGCCGGCTGCGGAACCTCGGCACGCCCGACGCGAGCCGGGGTTCCGCGGACCGGCGGCATTATGGTCGGCAGCGTGTCGGATCAGCACGCTCCGGGTGACCGAACCGTCGCCGAACGGCTGACGGCCGCCCGGGACGGCGTCCGGGCAGCCGCCGAGTCGGCCGGTCGCGACCCGTCCTCAGTACGGATTCT
>DATDBV010000121.1:0-2211 GCA_036524715.1 Nakamurella sp.
GCTTGTTGATCGTGATCGCCGCCCTGACCGGCGATCCGCCGGGCGACCCCGGGTCGGGATCGACCCGACCCACCGTTGGACCGAGGTCCCGTCCGCATGGTCGGGTCACCCCAGGTAGTTCATTCCCATTGCGGTGCGCACCCGCGCCAGGGTTTCGCCGGCGATCCCGGTCGCCCGGGCGGTGCCGTCGAGCAGCACCCCGTCCAGGTGGCCAGGGTCGGCGAGTAGCTCGGCCCGTCGCCGGCGCAGCGGCGCCAGCGCCTGGTTGACCGCCTCGGTGGCCCGCTGCTTGAGCTCGGCCGCTCCCGCATCGCCGATCTCCTCGGCGACGGCGCCGGGGTGGCGCCCGGTGAGCTCGCCGATGATCGCCAGCAGGTTGGCCACCTGTGGTCGGGAGCTCGGCTCGAACGTGATGCGCCGGGTCGAATCGGTCTGTGCGGCATGGATGATCGCCGCGGTCCGGTCGGCCGTGTCGCCCAGGGCGATGGTGTTGCCCCGGGTCTTGGACATCTTCGCGCCGTCGGTGCCGAGCAGGTTCGGGGCGCCGGTCAGGAGCGGCTCGGGCAGGATGAACACCTGGCCATACCGGTCGTTGAACCGTCGGGCGATGAGCCTGGTCAACTCCAGGTGCGGCAACTGGTCTCGGCCGACCGGCACGACGGTGCCGTCCACGCCGAGGATGTCGGCGGCCTGGTGGACCGGATAGGTGAGCAGCAGCCCGCTCAGCGGGCGGCGTGCGGCCAGCGCTTCGGCCTTCACCGTGGGATTGCGGCGCAGTTCGGCGTCGGTGACCAGCGAGAGGAACGGCAGCATCAGCTGATTGAGGCCGGGCACCGCGGAATGCGGGAAGATCACCGTCCGGTCGGGATCCAGCCCGGCGGCCAGGTATTCGGCGACCAGGGTGCGGACCCGGTCCCGCAGCGGTCCTGGATCGGACCGGTCGGTGATCACCTGGTAGTCGGCGATGACGACGGTCACCGGCACGCCGAGATCCTGCAATCGGACCCGGTTGGCCAGCGTGCCCAGGTAGTGACCCAGGTGTAACGGGCCGGTGGGCCGGTCACCGGAAAGCACGCGGAAGGCGTTCGGATCGCACCGGATCCGGCTTTCCAGGGTGTCGGCGACTGCCTCGTGGACGGTGGGCGGGGCGAGGACGGCGGTCATGCCGGGGCTCCTTCGGGGCGGGGCCACCGCGACGGTCGCCCGCTTCACCGGAAGGAGAAGCGCTGTGGATCAGTTCCACGACGGCCGCGCTGCGGCGGCCGGAGGTCGGGGGACATCACGGAACGCCGTCAGGCGTTCCGCCACCAGGACTGGTGCGAGGTCGAGAACTCGGAGGTCATGCCGCGACGGTAGCAGGCGCACCCCGGGGTGCGCACCCGAGAAACCAGTGGAATCGGGTGGACTCCGGTCGCCGTGCCGTGGCTGCCCAGCACGGCGACCGGAAGACTGCTCGGCTGGGCCGGCGAAGCCGCCATTGCGCACAGCCGGACGGGGCCGGCAACCCGGGAGGGATCGGATTGCCGAGCGCCGGACCTACCCTCCGCTGACCACCGCGGGGAGTCGCTCGGACTCCTCGTCGGTGAACAGCCGTGACCGGATCAGGAACCGTTGCCCGGTCGGTGATTCCACGCTGAACCCGCTGCCCCGTCCCGGCACCACGTCCACCGTCAGGTGGGTGTGGCTCCAGTACTCGAACTGGGACTGCGACATCCAGAACGGAATCGATTGTGGTAGACCCGCATCCAGCTCGGCGAGGCGGACATCGGCGCCGCCGACCCGGAACTCGCCGAGCGGGTAGCACATCGGAGCGGACCCGTCGCAGCACCCGCCCGACTGGTGGAACATGAGCGGTCCGTGCAACTGCGTGAGCTCGGACAGCAATGCCACCGCTTTGGGTGTGAGCGCGACCCGGGCGACCGGGTCCGGCGTCGCGACATCGGACTCCGGTCGTCCCGAATCCCCCGACATGTCCTGCGGCATCAGAAGAATCCGACCGCGCTCTGCGCGTAGGAGACGAGCAGGTTCTTCGTCTGCTGGTAGTGGTCGAGCATCATGTGGTGGTTCTCCCGGCCGATGCCGGACTGCTTGTACCCACCGAACGCGGCGTGCGCGGGGTACTGGTGATAGCAGTTCGTCCACACCCGGCCGGCCTCGATGCCGCGGCCGACCGTGTACGCCGTCGACCCGTTGCGGGTCCACAGACCGGCG
>DATDBV010000122.1:0-8853 GCA_036524715.1 Nakamurella sp.
GGATCGCCGCCGGCCAGGACCTGGTACTGATGCCGGTCGACCCCGCTGCCGCGGTCGCCGGCATCGCCGCCGCGGCCGAAAGTGGACAGTTGCCCGCCGAGCGGCTGGCCGATGCCGCGACGAAGGTCTACGCGCTCCGGCTGGCCCTGGGCCGGATTCCGGCGCCCAGCCTGGACGTGGTCGGGTCGGCCGAGCACGAGGCCATCGCCGCGCAGGCGCGCGCCGCTGGCTGATCCGATCTCCGTGCCGCATCGAGTGGAGCGCCTGCGGGGAGATCGAGCCGCCTGACCCCGCACACGGTGCAGTCGACGACGTCGACCAGGGGCGCATCGCCGGGGACCGGTGGTCGCTCGCGCCGGTCAGATCCGACGGCCGGCCGGGAGCGGGCGGACATGGGCCTGACCCCGGCCCTCGCCGCGGTGCACCAGCCACGCCCGGCCGTACCCGGCCACGCTGAACCCGCCGTCGGCGTCCATCGAGACGACAGTGTTCTCGTCGATCCCCAGACCATTGCCCCAGCCCCTGCCGGGAGGACTTGTCCGGATGGTCTCGAGGAGCCGGGGAAGGGTCCCCCACTGGGCACAGTGCACGTCCACGCTCCACTTCGTGAGCTCGAGACCGGGCACCGTCGTGAGCTGGTCGAGGTCCTCGCCGGCATCCTCGGGACACACCGGCACCTCACCGACACGCCATCCGCCGACGATCGCTCGGTCGGAGGCGATCGCCGCACCGGCGGAGAACCCCAGGTAGGGCCGGGGGCCGTCGGCCAGCCAGCCGCGGACGGCGTCGGCGACCGGCACAACGGCGGCCGCGTAGCCGGGGGTGAGCCCGCCGCTGACCAGCAGCGCGTCGGCGCCGGCCAGCGCGGCGGGGTCCAGCGTCGATCCGATCGGCACCAGCAATGGCCGCGGCCGGCACTCCGCGACCCCAGGCAGCACCTGCGCCCACGGGGCGAAACGCTGGTCGCCGTCGCCCTCGTCGAGCACCAGACAGGCGATGGTGGGCACCCCACCCGCGGCGACCGCCGCGTCGGCCAGGAACGGCCCGTAGACCGCGGGGGCGGCGGCTGCGTCCCAGCCACCGCCGACCAGATGAACTGGACCCGCGGGCGTCCTCACAGGCCACGACCACTGTGCTTGATGTTCGCTCGCCAAGGCTCGCTCACAGGGGGATGTTGCCGTGACTGCCGCGCCCGGCCGGCGCAGCGGCCAGCGCTTCGGCGAGCTTGCGTCGCGTCTGCGCGGGGGTGATCACCTCGTCGACGACGCCCAGTTCGATCGCCCGGTGCACACCGCCGGCGATCCTCTCGTGCTCCTCGGCGAGTTGGGTGTGCAGCGCCTCCCGCTGCTCCACCGGGGCGGCGGCCAGCTTGCGGCGGTGCAGGATGCCGACGGCGGCCTTGGCGCCCATGACCGCGATCTCCGCGTCCGGCCAGGCGAACACCGCGGTCGCGCCCAGCGCCCGGGAGTTCATCGCCACGTACGCGCCGCCGTAGGCCTTGCGGGTCACCAGCGTCACCCGCGGCACCGACGCCTCGGCGAAGGCGTGCAGCAGCTTGGCGCCGCGGCGAACCACGCCATCCCACTCCTGGCCGACCCCGGGCAGGTAGCCGGGTACGTCGACGACGACCAGCAGCGGGATGCCGAACGAGTCGCACATCCGGACGAACCGGGACGCCTTCTCGGCGGACTGGGAGTCCAGGCAGCCGCCGAGCCGCAGCGGGTTGTTGGCCACCACACCGACCGACCGGCCGGCCAGCCGGCCGAGGCCGATCGCCACGTTGGGCGCCCACCTGACCTGCAGCTCGTCCATCGGGCCGTCCAGGATCCGGTCCAGCAGCGGCCGCACCGGGTAGGCGCGGTTGCGCCGCTCGGGCAGGATCGCGCCCAGCTCGGGGTCGTCCGCGATGCCGGTCACCCCGGAGATGCCGGGCTGGGTGAAGATGCAGGTCAGCCGGCGTGCGCGGGCCAAGGCGTCGGCCTCGGAGTCGGCGACGACGTGCACCACCCCGGACTTGCGGCCGTGCGCATCCGGCCCGCCCAGGGCTTCCATGTCGACATCCTCGCCGGTCACCGAGCGGACCACGTCCGGTCCGGTCACGAACACCCGGCCGTCCGGCGCCATGATCACGATGTCGGTGAGGGCCGGCCCATAGGCGGCCCCGCCGGCGGCGGCGCCGAGAATCACCGAGATCTGCGGGACTCGGCCCGAGGCCCGGATGATCGCCGCGAACACCTGGCCGACGCCGTCCAGCGCGTGCACGCCCTCGGCGAGTCGGGCCCCGCCGGAATGCCACAGGCCGATCACCGGCACCCGCTCCCGCAGCGCGACGTCGATGGCGTCGACGATGTGGGCGCAGCCCTCGTGCCCCATCGCCCCGCCCATCCGGGTGGCGTCGGTGCAGTAGGCGACGACCTTGGAGCCGTCGATTCGGCCGCGGACCGCCACCACACCGGAGGTGTCGTGACCGTGCAGCGGGACCACCGTGCCGGGATCCATCAGGGCGGCGAGCCGAACCAGCGGCTCGCGCGGGTCGAGGGCGCGGGGCGCCTGCCTGGGGATGGCAGGCGCGGTGTCGGCGGGTTCACCGGACGCTGCTGACTGGTCCGGCTGTTGGGTGTGGGGCAGGACTGCGGTCATGGTCCACTCCTGAGGCGCCGCCGGGGCGGCGTCGATGCCGAGGATGCTGCGGGTACTGCGACGTCAGACGCGCCAGCGCGGGCCTGGATGCGGGTACGCCGACATGGCGACGTGTGCTTCGGTGGTGCGACCCGGCCGACCGGCCGGGCCCCGGATCGCTGCGCGGATCGGCGCGGGCGCCCGATCAGGCGGTGATGATCAAGACGTGAAGATCAGGGCGACGTTGTGGCCGCCGAAGCCGAACGAGTCGTTCAGCGCGGCGGTCAGCGTCACTTCACGGTTCTCCGTGGCCACGTCGACCTTGACCTCCGGGTCGATCGTGGTGATGTTGCGGGTGCCGGGGACGACGCCGTCCTTGACCGACAGCATGGTGGCGATGGCCTCCAGCGATCCGGCGGCGCCGAGCATGTGGCCGGTCATCGACTTGGTGGCGGTGACCACCGGATGGTCACCGATGGACCGCAGGATGGTGTTGGACTCCGCGAGGTCCCCGACGGGTGTCGACGTCGCGTGGGCGTTGACGTGACCGATGTCGAGCGGGGACAGGTCGGCCGAGCGCAGCGCCTTAGCGATGGCGCGACTGGAGCCCTCACCATCGGGCTCGGGCGCGGTGATGTGGTAGGCGTCGTTCGACATGCCGATGCCGGCCAGCCGGCCGTAGATCTTGGCGCCTCTGGCCTTGGCGTGCGCCTCTCGCTCCAGCACCATGATCCCGGCGCCCTCGCCGAGCACGAAGCCGTCCCGATCGATGTCGAACGGCCGGGACGCGGTCTGCGGATCGTCGTTGCGGGTGCTCATCGCGCGCATCTGGGAGAAGCCGGCCATCGGCAGCGGGTGCACGCAGGCCTCGGCGCCACCGGCGATGGCGACGTCGAGCTCGCCGGACTTGATCATCCGAAACGCCCAGGCCAGGCCCTCGGCGCCGGATGCGCAGGCCGACACCGGGGCGTGCACGCCGCCGCGGGCCTTGGCCCACAGGCCGATCGCCGCGGCCGGGCCGTTGGGCATCAGCATCGGGACGGTCAGCACGGCGACCTTGCGGACCCCGTCCTGCTCCAGGATGTCGTCCTGGCCCAGCAGGGTCAGCGCCCCGCCGATCCCGGTGCCGACGACGACGCCGAGCCGCTCCAGGTCCATCTCCGGGGCGCCGGCGTCGGCCCACGCCTCGCGGGCGGCGACCAGGGCGACCTGCTGGCACCGGTCGAGCCGACGGGCCTCGACCCGCGACAGCACCTCACCCGGTTCGACGACCAGCGGCGCGTAGATCCGCACCGGCAGGTCGTACTTCTCGGCCCAGGGCTCGGTCAGCGGCTTGACGCCGATCACGCCGTCCAGCAGGGCCTGCCAGGTTTCCGGCGCGGTACCGCCGATTGGCGTGGTCGCGCCGATACCGGTGACGACGACGTCGTGATCGGAGCTCATCGCTTTCGTCCCTTTCGGGTGATGGGTGGGATGCTGCCCCGGCCGCGCCTGACCTGCGGCCGGCGGCGGCCGGGGCAACGGTCAGGACTTGTTCGCCTCGATGTAGGCGACGGCGTCGCCCACGGTGCGCAGATTGGCCAGCTCGTCATCCGGGATCTTGACCCCGAACTTGTCCTCGGCCTGCACCGCGATCTCGACCATGGACAGCGAGTCGATGTCCAGGTCGTCGGTGAAGGACTTGTCGGTCGTGACGTCGGCCGCGCTCACGCCGGCGACCTCTTCGACGATCTCGCCGAGCCCGGCGATGATGTCCTCGTTGCTCACGGTGCTTCCTTTCGGGGTTTTCCGGCCGTTCCCTGGTGGGTCTTGACACGGCCGCGGTTTGACGGGCGTTGGGGATTCTGCCCCATGACCTCAGGGGCAGACGAACACCTGGCTGGCGTAGGTGAGTCCGGCACCGAAAGCCACCGACAGCACGACCTCGCCCGAGGCGACCTCGCCGGCGGCACGCATCCGGTCGAGGGCGATCGGAATGGACGCCGACGAGGTGTTGCCGGTGGTAACGATGTCCCGGCCCACCTTGAGGTTGTCCCGGCCGCCCTCTTTCACAATCTTCCTGGCGATCGCGTCGATGATCCGCAGGTTCGCCTGGTGAGTGACCAACACATCGATGTCCTTGAGTTCGACCCCCGCCGCGGCCGCGGCGCGGATCGCCACCGGCGCGATGGCCGTCGTCGCCCAGCGGAAGACGGTCTGGCCCTCCTGGATGAAGTGACCGTTGCGGCCCTCGATCCGGATGGTCCGGGTGTGGTCCTCGTCACAGCCCCAGATCACCGGCCCGATCCCGGGCTCGTCGGTGGCCGACACCACGACCGCGCCGGCGCCGTCGGCGAAGATGATCGCGGTCGCCCGGTCGTCCGGCTTGGTCCAGTCGGTGAGCTTCTCCGAACCCACCACCAGCACATTCTTCGAAGCGCCGGTGCGGACCGCCTGGTCGGCGGCGGCGATGGCGTAACAGAAACCGGCGCAGGCGGCGTTGATGTCGTAGGAACCCGGCGCGTGGATCCCGAGCAGAGCGGCGATCTGGGTCGACGCGTGCGGTGCTGGCGCCTCCAGGCTGCAGGTCGCGGTGATCACCGTGTCGATCTGCTCGGGCCGCAGCCCCGCCTCGGCCAGGGCCTTCGCGCCGGCCTGGGCGCCCATCGAGGCGACCGACTCGTCCGGGCCGGCGAACCGGCGTTCGGCGATACCGACCCTGGCCCGGATCCACTCGTCGTTGGTGTCCATGATCTGCGCGAGATCGTCGTTGGTGACGACCCGGTCGGGCCGGTAGTGGCCGAGGCCGACGATCTTCGATCCGGGCGAGGTGGCGGTGGTGTTGATCTTGACGGTCATGCCTGGCGCACCCCCGCGTGTTCGGCGGCGAATGCAGCTGCGTCATCGAGGTCGGCGGGAGTCTTCAGCGCCATGGTGGACACACCCTTCAGGTCGCGCTTGACGAGTCCGACCAGCGTGCCAGCCGGCGGCAGTTCCAGCACGCCGGTGACACCGAGGTTGCCCAGGGTGCGCATGCACTCGTCCCAGCGGACGGGATGGACCACCTGGGCGACCAGCAGCTGCAGGTAGTTCGCGCCGTTGCCGATCACGGTGCCGTCCGAGTTGGTCAGCAACACATGGGTCGGATCCTGAGGGTGCAAGGTACCGACGTGCTCGCGCAGCGCATGCTCGGCGCTGCCCATGAACGAAGTGTGGAACGCCCCGGCCACCGGCAGCGGGATGATCCGCACGCCCTTGGGCGGGTTGGCCTTGAGCTGATCCAAGGCGTCCAGCGGCCCGGCGGCCACGATCTGCCCGCCGCCGTTGACGTTCGCGCCGACCAGGTCGAGCTCCTCCAGGGCGGCGAGGACGTCGTCGGTGGCGCCGCCCATCACCGCGGACATCCCGGTCGGGGTGAGCGCGCAGGCGGCGCTCATCGCCTGCCCGCGGACCGCGGCCAGGTGCACCGCGTCCAGGTCGCTCAGGATGCCGGCCACGGAGGCCGCGGCCAGCTCGCCGACGGAGTGCCCGGCCACCGCGGCGGTGGACGGGATGTGCAGGTAACGGGTCGCCAGCAGGGCGGCCGCGACGACCAGCGGCTGGGTGATCGCGGTGTCCTTGATCTCCTCGGCGGACGCCTCGGTGCCCAGTTGGGTCAGATCGAGGTGGGCCCGATCCGACATCAAGGTGAGCGCGTCGGCTGCCCCGTCCAGCTCGAGCCAGCTGGAGAGCATTCCGGGCTTCTGGGCTCCCTGACCGGGAGCGACGATGGCCAGCACGCCTTCTACCGTGACACGATCGGGTGGCGGTTGGTGGTGACGGACGGCACCAAGTCCTCCCGAGCGATTTGTAGAGTTCCTACAGTCAACCCAGCGGGATTCACCAAATATTGATCATCGGGAGGCGGCTCGGGGGGTGCGGTTTGTGGGTCGCGGGTTGCGGGTTGCGCGGAGGCGCCCCGGGCCGGGCGGTTCGGGGGCGCCGGGCGGTTCGGGGGCGCCGGGCGGTTCGCTAGGCCGCTGGGCGGTTCGCTGCGCGCGCCGGGCGGGTTCGCTGATCAAAGCAGGGTCGACACGGTGAATCCAGGGGTCGAGCGCGGGTTTCGTCCGCGTAGCCATGGGCGGCCCGTGGGTTTGCTGATCAAAGCCGGGCCGAACTGGCAAATCCGGCGGCGGGCTGCGGAAAAGATCAGCGGACCTATCCCGGAGGGTCCCGCATCCCGGGCGGATCCCGGGCGCATCCCGGGCGCGTCGGCTCGGGCGCTGTTCGGCAGGCCGCTCGGGTGGGGGATGTGGCTCGGGTGGGGGATGTGGACAGTCGCGCCGAGTTGTCCACATCGGCGAAAGTTCTTCACCATCGGGCGCGATCACCCGGCACCCTCGATCGATGCTGCTTCGAGAGCCTCTCCCGCCGCTCTGCTGGAAGCCATGGCCGAAGTCGGCGGCCTGGTTCGGGCAACGGACTGCCGCCGGATCGGGCTGAGCGCCGACAGAGTCGAGCGGATGCTTCGCCACGGATCGCTCATCGCGCTGGCCAAGGGCATCTATGCCGATGCCGATCACGTCGCGCAACTGGCGCCGTGGCCGCGCTTCCAGCTCCGGTCGCGGGCCTTCGTCCTGGCGTCGCCGGAAGGTGCGTACGCCTCGGACTGGTCGGCGGTCGCACTCCACGAGATGCCGACCGCGCTGCACCCGCCGAAGGTACCCAGCGTCATCCGGCTCGGCTCGAGAGGCAGCGGATCGAATCGAACTGTCCACGGTCGTACCCGGTTCGCGTCGGTCCCGGATCGTTGGCTGATGGCGGTCGACGGGGTCGCAGTCCTGAGTCCGGCCTTGGCCGCGGTCGATCTTGCCCGAACGTGCGACCGGCGGATGGGGCTGATGCTCGCCGACGCCGCGGCCACCCGGGATCGATCCAGGGAGGGTCTGGGGCAGGCACTGCTCGACATCGCGGCGTGGCCGCGGATGGGGCGCTCCCGGTGGGCCGTCACCAACGCCGATCCCGACGTTGAGTCGCCCTTGGAATCGGTCGGCCGGTTCGCCCTGCTGGAGGCCGGGCTTCCGCCCGGGATGAGCAACACCTGGATCGGCGACGGATACCCGCAGTACCGCCTGGATCACTACTGGCCCGAGATTCGTCTCGGGGCAGAGGCGGATGGTCTGGACAAGTACGGCCTGACGGACCCGGTCGAGGCGATTCGGGCGGAGAAGGAACGTGAATGGCGTCTGCAGGAATGGGGCGTTCGGGTGATCCGGTACAGCTGGACGACGGCGTTCACCACGCCCGAGGTTCTGGCGCACCACTGCGCCGTGATGATGCGGAGCCCACCGCTGCCGGCCAGCCGAACCGTGCGCACCTGGAGCCGACTGGAGGGATACGCGCTGCGCGGGATGACTCCGGCGGTCGGCCGCTGGTCTGCCGCGTGGGGGCGCGGGGGGAGCGGGTCGGACTCACCCAGTCGGATTCGCTGATCAAACCCGTGGTCTGGGGGTCAATGCGCGCGCACGGCGCGGCTTTGATCAGCGAACCCGGGGCCGTGCCTGAGGTTCGCTGACGAAACCCGCGTGGTCAGCTCGCTTGCGGGCATCCGACGCGGCTTTGATCAGCGAACTCCGAGGCCGGGCGTAGGGGCCGGGCGCAGGGCCAGAAAGCTACGGCGCGGCGGCCAGCCGCCCGAGTATCACCGCAGCCTGCAGCACCAGCAGGTCCCGGGGATCCCAGGGGTCGCGGCCGGTCAGGTCGGCGACGCGGTGCAGGCGGTACCGGACGGTGTTGGGGTGGACGAACAGGTTCCGGGCGGTCGGCTCCAGCGCCCCACCGGCCGCCAGGTAGGCGTCGACGGTCGAGAGCAGGTGGGGGGAGGCGGCCAGCGGCGCGTACACCGAGGCCCGCAGCCGCGCCGCGGCCCGCTGATCGCCGGCCAGCACCCGTTCGGCAAGCAGGTCGTCCGCGTCGATGATGCGTGGCGCATCCGGCCAGGCGGCCGCCACGTCCAGGCCGGCCAGGGCGTCGGCGGCGGAGCTGATCGCCGCCCGCAGGCCGGTGCCGGGCCGACCGAGGACCACCGGCCCTTCCCCGAACAGGGTCTCGACGCCCGGGTCCGGCGCCGAAACCCCGGCCAGCACCAGTACCAACCGGTCGCCGTGCACGCCGGCCATCGCCGACCGACCGGTCACCGCCGCCCAGTCGGCGACGGCGGCCACCGCGTCCGCCCGGTCCCCGGTGGGGGCGGTGCCGGCGACCACCACGGTGTCG
>DATDBV010000123.1:0-8929 GCA_036524715.1 Nakamurella sp.
GCAAGGACAAACTCGACGCACTCACCGAACTATTCACCACCGGCCCATGGCTCCCACCGACCCTCACCCCCAGCTGAATAGCTACCTTGAGTGCACTGACCGCCCACGTCGACTGGTCCGGCCAAGTCCCGGATGGCAGGAATACCGCGGTGACCACGGCCGTCACGACCACCGCCAGGATGAGGGTGTTCATCCATGCGGCCACCAACGCCTGCACCAGATAGTCACGGAACAGGCCGAGGTGCTTCTTCTTGCGTCGCCCCGACAAGTCCTGCGCCGGCCCGCCTGCGTGCTTGTCGGACTCGTTCTTCCGTGGAATGGTCTGAGCGGCCGCAGGCATGAGGCACTCCCAGGCACTCCCCGGGTCAGCGGAACTGGAAATCAGTCATCAGCAGAACGCCGCGGAGGCCCCCGTGATACATGGGAATGCCAATCAGGACCGCATTCGCCCGACAATACCCGTGTCGTACCGGCCCGAGACGAACTCGTCGTTGTCCAGCAGCTCGGCGAAGAAGGGCAAATTGTTCTTGGGTCCCACCACCCCGAAGCCCGCCACGGCCACGCGGGCCCGGTCCAGCGCCTGCTGGCGGGTGTCCCCGTGCACGATCAGCTTGGCCATCAGCGAGTCGTAGTAAGGCGTGATGGTGGTGCCGGCGGCGAACCCGGAATCCACCCGGATCCCCGGGCCGGCCGGCTCCACCCATTCCCGGATCGCCCCGGGGCCGGGCAGGAACCGCTTGGGATCCTCGGCGTTCACCCGGAATTCGATGGCATGGCCGGTGCTCTCGACCGCTGACGGGTCGAAGGTGATCGGCTCCCCGGCGGCGATCAGCAGTTGCTGCTCCACCAGGTCGATGCCGGTGACCGCCTCGGTGATCGGATGCTCGACCTGCAGCCGGGTGTTCATCTCCAGGAACACGAATTCCTGCGCAGCCTCGTCGACCAGGCACTCGACCGTGCCAGCGCCCACGTACCCGACCGATTCCCCGGCCCGCACCGCGGCGGCGAGCATTCGCTCACGCAGCCGGGCACCCACGGCGGGGGAGGGGGTTTCCTCGGCCACCTTCTGATTGCGCCGTTGCACCGAGCAGTCCCGCTCGCCGAGCGCGAGCACCCGGCCGTCGGGCAGGCCCAGGATCTGCACCTCGACGTGCCGGGCCACCGGCAGGAAGCGTTCCAGCAGCACCGAGGGATCGCCGAAGGTCCGCTCCGCGAAGGCGCCGATCTTGGCCAGTTGCTCGGCCACCTGGTCCGCGTCGTGCGCGACGGCCATGCCCATGCCGCCGCCGCCGGCCGAGGCCTTGATCATGATCGGGTAGCCGATCTCGGCCGCCGCGGCCAGCGCGGCGGCGGGATCGCCCACCGGCTCCCGGGTGCCGGCGGCGACCGGGACGCCGGCGTCCTGCATCAGGTTCCGGGCGTTGATCTTGTCGCCCATCCGCTCGATGACATCGGCCGACGGGCCGACCCAGATCAGCCCAGTGTCGACCACCGCCCGGGCGAAATCGGCGTTCTCGGAAAGGAATCCGTAGCCGGGATGGATGGCCTGGGCGCCACTGTCCTTGGCCGCCCGCAGGATCGCGTCCACGTTGCGGTACGACGCGGCGGGGGCGGCGCCGCCCAGTGGTACGGCCTCGTCGGCCTCGATGACGAACGGCAGGTCCGCGTCCACGTCGGAGTGTACGGCGACGGTGCGGATGCCCATCGCCTTCGCGGTGCGGATGATGCGGCGGGCGATCTCGCCGCGGTTGGCGATCAGCAGGGTGTCGAACATGTTCTCTTCCTTCGGATCTCGATCAGGAGGCGGTGGTGGCCCGGCCGGCGGCGGTCAACAGGTGCTCCTCCTCCTGCGGCTGCGGGTCCCGGCCCAGAACCAGCCCGATGATGGTGACCACGCTGCAGCCGGCCAGGTACAACGCGATCGGCACCCACGATCCGGACCAGCCGAGCAGGGCGGTGAAGACGAGTGGGGCGATGGCGCCACCGATGACCCCGGCCAAGGTGTAGGCCAGCGAGCTGCCGGCGTAGCGCAGGTGGATGTCGAACTGTTCGACGATGTATGCGGCCTGCGGTCCGTACATCAGGGCGTGGAAGGCCAGGCCGATCGCCACGCCGAGGATCAGCAGCGGCATCGACGGGGTGTCCATGATCAGGAAGAACACCGGCACCCAGATCGCGGCACCGACGGCGGCGATCCCGTACAGCAGGCGGCGGTTGATCCGGTCGGACAACGCCCCGGCGAGCGGGATCAGGAACAGTTGGCAGGCGGAGCCGATGAGCACGGCGGTGAGCACCTGGCTGCGGGACATGCCCAGCACCTGTGTGGCGTAGGTGGCGACGAACACGGTGAACAGCGCGTACAGCACGTCCGGGCCGACCCGGGCCAGTGCGGCGGCGGTCAGCGCCCGCTTCTGGGTGGCGAACACGTCCTTGATCGGAGCCTTCGGCTGCTCGCCGCTGTCCTTGATGGCGAGGAAGACCGGGGTGTCCTCCAGCTTGAGCCGGATCCACAGGCCGAAGGCGACCAGCACCGCGGAGATCAGGAACGCGACCCGCCACCCCCAGCTCAGGAACGCCTCCTCGGTCAGTGCCGCGGCCAGCACGGCCAGCACCCCGTTGGCCATGAGATTGCCGGCGGGCGGGCCGATCTGCGCGGCGGAGGCCCAGAAGCCGCGCTTGTTCGGGTCGCCGTACTCACTGGAAAGCAGGACGGCGCCGCCCCACTCGCCGCCGACGCCGACGCCCTGCGCGAACCGCAGCAGCACCAGGATGATCGGCGCCGCCACGCCGATGGCGGCGTAGCCGGGCAGCAGGCCGATCAGCAGGGTGGCAACGCCGATCAGCACCAGCGTCCAGACGAGAACGTTCTTACGGCCGATCTTGTCGCCGAGTCGCCCGAACACGACGCCGCCGACCGGTCGGGCGATGAACCCGACCGCATAGGTCGAGAAGGACAGCAGGGTGCCGGTGAGCGGGTCCTCGCCGGGGAAGAACAACTGCGGGAACACCAGGGCTGCGGCCGCCGAGTAGACCGCGAAGTCGTAGTACTCCAGGGCGGTACCGGTCAGGCTGGCCGCGTACGCCTTGATCAGCGGGCCGCGGCCGGGTCGGCCGGGCCGGGTGGTGGGTGCGGACATCTCGTTCCTCCGAGGTGGGGTCGGGGTTGAGTTCAGGAGGCGGGCGCGAAACGCAGGCGTTGGCCCGGGCGGAGTTGCGCGGCGCGGTCGATGTCGTCGTCGAGGACGACGGCGACGACCGGATAGCCACCGGTGAGCGGGTGATCGGCCAGGAACAGCACCGGCTGGCCGCTGGGGGGGACCTGGATGGCGCCGAGAACCATTCCTTCGCTGGGTAGCTCGTCCGGGTTGGCCCGCTCCAGGGCGGGTGCCGGTCGGTCGGCGGACGCCGGGCGATCCAGCCGGACGCCGACCCGGTTGCTGTGCGGGGAAACCTGCCACTCGCCGCTGGTCAGCGCCGATGGGTCGGTGAACCAGTCGTCGCGGGGGCCGAGCAGGACCCGCAGGGTGGTGACCGGTTCGCCCATTGCGGTGGGTGCCGGCGTCTCACCGCTGCCGGATTTCGCCCCGACGCGGAGCTCGTCGCCCTTGGCCAGTGGCGCCGGGCCGAGCTTGGACAGCGTGTCGGTGCTGGCCGAGCCGAGGACGAGCGGGACGTCGATGCCGCCGCCCACCGCCAGGTAGCTGCGCAGGCCCACCTTCGGGGCCTTCATCTTCAGGGTCTGCCCCGCGGTGAGCGCGATCGCGATGTCGTGCCCGGCCGGCTCGCCGTCGATGTCGGCCGGGGCGGGGGCGCCGGTGATGGCGACGGTCAGGTCCCGGTCGGCCCGCACCGCCAGCCCGCCGAGGGTGACCTCGATGGCGACGGCGCCGGGGTCGTTGCCGGCCAGCAGGTTGGCTCGGGCGTGGGACGCGCGGTCGGCGGGCCCGGACCGGCCGACCCCGTCGGCGGCATGCCCGAAGCGACCGGCGTCCTGCAGCAGCGCCAGCGGGCCGGGTCGCAGCACGGTGAGCGTCATGCTCCGGCCCTCCTGTCCACGAAGCGCACCCAGCGGCCGGGCCGGATCGCGGCGGGCGGCTGGGCGGACTCGTCCCAGAGCGTGACGTCGGTGGTGCCGATCAGCTGCCAGCCGCCGGGGGATTCGCGTGGGTAGACCGCGGAGTACTCGCCGGCCATGGCGACGGATCCGGCCGGGACGCTGGTCCTGGATTGGGTACGCCTCGGCACGGTGAGGCGGGGATCGCCGCCAACAAGGTAGGCGAACCCGGGGGCGAACCCGACGAACGCCGCCCGCCATGGGGTGCCGGTGTGGGCGGCGATGACCTCGGTCGCGGACAACCCGGTCGCGGCCGACACGTCGGCCAGGTCGGGGCCGTCGTAGCGCACGGGGATGACCAGCTCGTCGTGGACATGGGTCCCGCCGTCCGACGCCTCGGCGGCGACGGCCAGGTCGAGCACCTGCCGGCCGAAGGCGTCCAGATCCGTGCCCCGGGCCACCCGGACCAGCACTGTCGACGCGGCCGGCACCAGGTCCTCGACCACGGGCAGCGCCGCGTCGCGGAGTACTTCGGCGACGGCGACCGTGGTCTGCGGGTCCCCGGTCTCCAGCAGCAGCGCCCGGTCGCCGGCCCGTCGGAGACCGGTCACCGGAGTCCCATGATCGAGGGAGCACTTTCGGCGCTTCGTTGGCACGTCGAAGGACCGAAATCCCTCCCTCGACCGCCCGGTCCGGCCGTCATGCGAACGCTCCAATCTTCACGCCGGCGCGCTCCAGGGCCGCGCGCACCTGGCGCGCCACGTCGACGGCGCCGGGGCTGTCCCCGTGCACGCAGATGCTGTCGGCGCTCACGCTCACGTCGTTCCCGTCGACGGCGGTGATCACGCCCTCGGTGACCAGCCGGACCATCCGCGCGGCGACCTGCTCCGGGTCGTGCAGGACCGCCCCCGGCTGCCGGCGGGAGACCAGGGTGGCCTCCGGGGTGTAGGCGCGGTCGGCGAAGGCCTCGCGCACGGTGCGCAGTCCCTGGTCCGCGGCGATCTCGAGCACGACAGACCCGGGCAGGCCGAGCAGCGGCAGCGACGGATCGACGACCCGGACGGCCTCGACCACGGCCGCGGCCTGCTCGCGGTGGCGCACGATCGCGTTGTAGAGGGCGCCGTGCGGCTTGACGTACCGGACGGATGTGCCGGACGCCGCGGCGAGTGCCTGCAGTGCGCCGATCTGGTAGATGACGTCGTCGACGAGTTCGGCCGGCTCGATGTCGATGAACCGGCGGCCGAACCCGGCCAGGTCGCGGTAACCCACCTGCGCGCCGACGGTGACGCCGTGCTCGGCGGCCTGGGTGCAGGTGCGGCGCAGCGTCGCCGGGTCGCCGGCGTGGAAGCCGCAGGCGACGTTCGCGCTGGTGATCAGGGGCATCAGGGCGGCATCGTCGCCGAGAGTCCACCGGCCGAACGACTCGCCGACATCACTGTTGAGGTCGATCGCCGTCACGGGCACTTCCTTCCATCGGGGTTGGCGGAGACTCTACGGCTAACTAGAGGATTGTGGAACAATCCTCACATCACAAAGTTGTAAACTCCTGCTTGTGGTGGTGAGAACAAGTGGTTCCTCGGCGGACGACGCGTTGGCGGCGCTGAGCGGTGCCCGCACCAGGGTGGTGGCGCAGCCGACCGCCGCGCGGGTCGCGGATGCGCTGCGTGAGCAGATCAGTGACGGGCTGTTCCCGCCCGGATCGCGATTGCCCGAGGAGGCGATCGGGGAGGCACTTGCGGTGTCCCGCAACACCGTCCGGGAGGCGTTCATCGAGCTCGCCGCGGAGCGGCTCCTGGTGCGCGCGCCCAACCGTGGCGTGTTCGTCGCGGTGCTGGACGAGCCGGCGATCCGCGACATCTACCGCGCCCGCCGGATCCTGGAGGTCGGCGCCATCCGCAACGCCGTCGAGGGTTTCTCGGCGGCCTCCGCGCGGGCCGCGGTCGACGAGGGCCAGCGGGCCAGGGACGCGGGTGACTCGTCGGGGGTGGGGAACGCCAACCAGCACTTCCACCGGGAGGTGGTGGCACTGGCCGGGAGCACCCGACTGGACCGGCTGATGGCCCACATGCTGGCCGAGATGCGGTTGGTGTTCCACGCCGCGCGGGCCAACCCGCACTTCTACGAGCTGTTCGTCGACGACAACGACAGCCTCTGCACCCTCCTGGAGCGGGGCCGCTTCGCCGAGGCGGCCGATGCGATGGACGACTACCTCACCCGCTCCCAGGTCGAGGTGCTCCGCGACGCCGGGTCGTGAGGCCCGTTCGACACCCCGGGGGCCGCGTGCAGATCAACTGCGCCGGCGCTGACTCGCTGCCGCGCTGATCATCTCCGCGAAATCGCGCCCGATTTGTACGGATCGGCGCCGCGTTGGTCAGCCCGTCGAGCGGTGGACGGCCACCCGGGGCCGGCTCGCTGATCAGTCGAAAACGAGTCGACCCGATATATCCTTTATGTTGCTGTTCGGCTCGTTTTCAACCTGATGGGACGGACCCGCCAGGGGCCGGCCCGCCGTTCATCTCGGCGAAACCGTGCCCGTTTTGCCGGTTTCGTCGCTGCGTTGGTCAGCCCGTCCGTGCATGCCGGGCGCCCGCGATCATTAGCGGCCCGAGGGCAACCGATCCGCGCGGTCCCGGACCGCGAGGGCGGCCACCGCCGCGGCGACGACCACGAAGGCCACCAGGCACAGGGTGGCCTGGCTGATCACACCGAACCAGTCGAAGAACTTCGTCGTGCAGACGAACGAGGTGCCGCACTGCTGGATGCCGAGCGGGATAACGTTCCAGTGCACCAGCTGCTGGAACAGCGCGACCGGCAGGCCGATCAGCAGGAACGGCACGGCGTAACGCCAGACGCCGGTGTCGCGCCGGACCAGGGCCGTGGACAGGATCAGGAACAGCGACAGCATCAGCAAGCGGTTCAGCCAGCACAGCGACGAGGCCTGGTAGCCCAGGATCTCGAAGAAGTAGACGCTCGCTCCGAAGGCGGCCAGTGACATCCCCCAGCCGATCCACATCGCCACGGGGACAGCGGTTCTCGGGCGGGACGGCGAAGGTGTCGAGGTAGTGGTCACAGATGTACATGGTATTTCGCCTCGCGAACGGCCGGTGGTCCGAAAAGAACCGTCATGCCGGGCCTTTCGACCCTGGCCCGGACGGCCTACGATCCGAACATGGATGCGGGATCCCCCGACGGCCCACGCGGCATCTGCCCGCGCCCAGGCATGCGCGTCGTCGCGGTGTGCGACCTACCGACCGCGAGCCGCGGCCACGGCCAGGTTGCCAGCGGCACCATCGGGGAGATCGTCCACACTCCAGCGTATTTCTCGACGTCCTACTCCATCCGATTCGACGTCCGCGGCACGACGATCACCCTGCACCGGATCAATCGGCACGAATTCCATCTGCTGGACGACGCCGGGCGTGAGGTCGAACCGGGATTCCCGCCGGCCGATCGATACCCCCAGCCGACCCACGAGGAGCCGGCGGTGGTGGGCGCGGCGACGGAGGAGGACGACGCGGGATCGGCCTGAGTGGACCAGACTGGTCCGGTGACCGAAACCAGCCCGCAGTTCGACCCCTTTCCGGACGACTGGCAGACCGCACTGTGCATCGCCGCCCACCCCGACGACCTCGAGTACGGCACCGCCGGTGCGGTCGCCGCCTGGACCCGCGCCGGCAAGACCGTCACCTACCTGCTCGCCACCTCCGGCGAGGCCGGTATCGACGGGCTCGATCCGGCCGAGTGCGGCCCGGTCCGGGAGGCCGAGGAACGCGCGGCCGCCGCCGAGGTCGGTGTCGACGCCGTCGAATTCCTGGGATACCCGGACGGCGTCGTGGAGTACGGCCTGCCGCTGCGCCGGGACATCGCCCGGGTCGTCCGCCGGCGCCGGCCCGACCTGGTCGTCGCCGGCAACCCCGACGTGCGGCCGGCCTGGGGTGCCATTGACTACGCCGACCACCGAGCCGTGAATCTGGCCGCAGTCGACGGTGTGCGGGACGCGGGCAACCGCTGGGTGTTCCGCGATCTGCTCGGTGAGGGCTTGGAGCCATGGAAGGTGCGCTACACCGCGCTGGCCATGTCGCCGCGGGCATCGCACGCCGTGGACGTCACCGGCACCATGGAGGCGGGCGTCGCGTCCCTGAACGCGCACCGGCGGTACCTGGCCGGGCTCGGCGGCGACCCGACCGACGCGGACGGGATGCTCCGCGGAATCGCCTCGATGGTGGGGCAGCGCTTCGGGGGCCGGCTCGCGGTCGCATTCGAGATCCTGCGCTGATCGGCGTCGTCAGCCGCGAAGGGCCCGCACCGCCAGGTCGACGTCGTCCTCGGTCGAATACAGATGGAACGCCACCCGGACCCGGCCGGCCCGCATGCCGAATCTGACCCCGGCGGCGTGCAGTCGGTCGACCGCGGCCTCGCCGGCGGGCACGCTGACGATGGCCGAGTTCGACGGCGGCTGGTCCATCGCGGTCAGGAACGCGTTGGCCAGCCGCACATTGTGCGCATGGATGGCGTCGACCCCGACCTCGGCGACGATCCGCAGCGCGGGGGCGGTGCCGACCCAGCAGTGCCAGGCGGGGGAGATGTCGAACCGGCGGGCGTCGGCGGCCAGTCGCAGGGGCAGGCCGTAGTACGACTCGTGCACCTCCTGGCCGGCGAACCAGTTGGCGGCCAACGGTTTCAGTGCCAGCTGAGGGTGACGCTCGGCGAGTTCGGGGTGGTGTACGAGGAAGCCGGTGCCGCGCGGGCTGCACAGCCACTTGTAGGCGTGGCACACCAACAGATCGACCGAGTCGGCGTCCATTGGCAGCCAGCCGATCGCCTGGGTCGCGTCCACCACCGACAGCGCGCCGACCGCCCGGGCCGCCCGGCCGA
>DATDBV010000124.1:0-2153 GCA_036524715.1 Nakamurella sp.
TGCGCCGCCTCGGCGCGCGCGTTGGCCACGGCCGGCCCGACCAGGCGGGCCAGGAACGCGTCCATCGCCCGCACCGATCCCACGGTCTGGTCGGCGACGACCGCGTCCGCGTGGGTGGCAAAGCCCAGCAGCCGCGCCCGCTGCGCCCGCAGCGTCGCGATCTCCAGCAGGACCGGCCGGTTGTCGTACTCACCGCCCTCCGCCCGGTGCAGTGACGCGCCGAACAACCGGCGCCGCACATCCCGGTTGCGGAGCACCTTCAGCAGCGGCTGCCCGGTCGGCAACACCAGGGTGATGACGTACTTCCCCGCCAGCCCCCGATCGGCCGCGGCGGCGGCGGCCGCCCCGATCGCGTCGTCGGACAGTCCGTCCAACTCGGCGACGTCGTCGACGACCACGACGGCCGCCTCGGTGGCCGCGAGCAGGTTCTGCCCGAACCGGGTGGTCACGTTGGCCAACTGCTCGTTCAACTCGGCCAGCTTCCGACGCCCGACGTCGTCCAGCCCGGCGCCGGCCAGCACGAAATCAAGGTGGTACCGCTTGACCAATTGCGCGTCCTCACCCTGCAGGGTCGGGGCGTCGGCCTCGGCGCGGTGCACGGCGTCGATCCGGGCGAACAGGACCGGGTCGAGCCGAATCCGGTCGTGGTGCGCGGTCAGCGCCGGCACCACCCGGGCCTCGATGTCGCGCAGCGCCTGGGTGGACATGGTGCCGGTGAGGTTGAAGAACGTGTTGGCCACTCTGGTCAGCATCGCCCCGGCCCGCTCCAGGTCGACGATCGTGTTCTCGAACGTCGGCGGCTCGGCGCTGTCGGCGATGAATCGGACCTGGGCCGCATGCATCTCCATCGCCGTCTCGAAGGCGGGTTCGAAGTCCTCGGTGGCGATCTCGGCGAACGGCGGAAGCTGGAACGGCAGGGTGGACGGCTCGGCGAACGCGGGCAACGGCATAGGGCCGATCATGACCGATCGCGCTCGAAGGCAGCACACCGCCACTTGCGCCGACGGCGTCACCTGCGCACAGCGGCGAAATAGCGATGCGCACGAAATATTCCTTCAGTACCCTTTGTCCACTGTGGTTGCTTGACGGACCTTCTTCTGGTTCGGCGAAGCCAGGGGGCGACGTTGACGTTGACCGGGTCGTGGCTCATCGTTCTCATCGCCCTCGCCGCCGTCGTCGCGGTCGCCATCGGCCTGGTCGTCCGATCCTCCGACCGATGTGACTGGGAACTGCTTCGGGGCCTGGGCGTTCTGGTCACGGCCGTCGGAGCACTCACGACCTGCGCAATCCTCGCGAGGCCGAGCATCGACATGAATCCGCTCTGGCGGGCTCTGATTGCAGTCGCGGTAACCGCAATTGCCCTGTTCACGGCGTCCAAGAACTGGCGACCAGGCAGTATCTGGGTCACAGCCGGGATCGCCGGCCTGATCATCGCCTTCATCGTTCTGGACATCGGCCGGCAGGCGATTCTCGACCAGGAATCGGTCGACTCGATCAGCGAACTCGAACTGGCGGCAATTGCCGTCACCAGTCTCGAAGGGGAAATCGAACGTCGTGCGCCGGAAGCGGGTACGGACACTGGCGACCCCAATGCGTCCGACGGGTCGGACGTGATGAGCTCGGGCGGAACCTGGCGAGCGATCGCCACCGCGTGCGGGATCATCAAGAAAGCCACCGCCAACGTGGCGGAGCAGGCGGCGCCTGAGGATTCAGCGACGCCCACGGGTTCGTCCCGGCACGCGTGTGAATTCGCCATTCCCGGCGATCAGTCGAGCGCCGCCGACGAGCAGGCTTTCGACACCCTTCCGGTCGCCATGGCCTTGATGCGGCTCCGACTGGCGGAGTACCGTGAATCCGTCCTGCAGCGCCCGGAGGACGTCACCACCGTTGCCGAGGCCAGGCAAGCCATGTCTGCGGCTCAGGCCGCCATACCCTCCGACGCGGCGGAACCAGTTTCCCTGGTCGACGCCTTCTCCGCCGGCGGAAACGCGATCGCTTCGGAGGCATTCGGCGACGATCCACCGGTCGCGCTGGAGACGGCGGGCTGGGCCTTGATCGCGATCATTGCCCTCCTGTTCTGGCGGATGATACAACTGCGGTCCTACGATCAACTTCCGGGCCCGGTGACAATCACTCCGAATACGACCAAGTCG
>DATDBV010000125.1:0-8132 GCA_036524715.1 Nakamurella sp.
GGCGAAGAACCCTTGCGGCGCATGGACCGACGCCGCCACGCCCATGGTTCCGACGATGGCCGCACCGCCGACCGGCGTGGCCAGCCCCAAGGCGAACAACGCCCCACCGGCGGCTTCGCCCAGCCCGGCAGCCAACGCACTTTGCGTTCCTGGGCGGAATCCTTGGCTCTCCAGGTACGCGCCCGTGCCCTTGAGGCCGTGCCCACCGAACCAGCCGAACAGCTTTTGCGCACCGTGCGCCATCTGCACGCCCCCGATACTCACTCGGACGATCAGCCTTGAGATATCGCGGGCGGTTTCGGCCATCAGGGCACCTCCAGAAATGGCGGACGTTGGGCTGAGGGTAGCGAAAGTCCTCATACCGGGCATGCCGGTGATCGGCGACGGCGTTCACCGTGACGTCGGTGTCCGGGCCGAAGTTGAGCCCCTGGTGGGGTCGATGGTGTTCACTCAGCGTGTCGACCAGCGCATGCAAGGACCTTCGCCGACGCAGCCCATCCGGCCGACCGCCGAAGGCCGCGGGACCATCGAGGCGCCCAACTGGCTGGTGGTCACGGTCGTCGCGTTGTGCGGCACCGTGGTGACGCTGCAGCAGACGCTCGTCGTCACCGTGCTCCCGGACTTCCCGCAACTGTTGAACACCTCCGCGGACAACGCCTCGTGGCTGGTCACCGCGACGTTGCTCACCGGCGCGGTATCCACTCCGATCGTCGGCCGGCTCGCGGACATGTTCGGCAAGCGCAGGCTGATGCTGGCCTGCCTGGCGACGCTGCTCGCCGGATCGGTGGTGGCCGGAGTCAGCGGGTCGCTCGCCATGCTGGTAATCGGCCGCTCGCTGCAGGGCGTCGGCGCCGCGCTGATCCCGGTCGGCATCAGCATCCTGCGCGACGTGCTACCCGCGGAGCGGATCAACGTGGCCGTCGCGCTGATGGGCGCCACGCTCGGCCTCGGTGGCGCGCTCGGTCTGCTGCTCTCCGGAACGATCTACCAGACCCTGGGCTGGCACTCTCTGTTCTGGCTGGCCGCCGCGTTGGCGGTGATCCTGCTGGTGGCCGTCCGGCTGTTGGTCCCGGAGTCCCTGGTCCGGACGGGTGGGCGTTTCGACTATCTCGGCGCGGTGCTGCTGTCGGTCGCGGTGTCGGCGCTGCTGCTGGCGATCTCGAAGTCGGGAAGCTGGGGCTGGACGAGCTTGGCGACCATCGCCTCCTTCCTGGTGGCCATCGTGGTCTTCCTGGCCTGGGTCCCCTTCCAACTCCGGATCAACGATCCGCTGGTGGACATCAGGACCACCACCGAGAGACCTGTGCTCCTGGCCAACTCGGCGACGTTCCTGGTGGGCATCGCGATGTTCGTCAACCTGCTGGTCACGGTCCAGCTGCTGCAGATCCCACCGGTCGCGGGCTACGGATTCGGCCTGACCTCCACTCAGGCCGGCCTGGCCATGGCTCCCTCCGGACTCGCGACGATCGCGATGGCTCCGGTCGCCGCCACCTTCATCGGGCGCCTGGGACCCAAGGTGACCCTCATCTCGGGGATGCTGGTGATGGCGGCAGGATACGGCGGCCTGATCTTCGGGATGG
The DNA here is from genome assembly GCA_036524715.1 of Nakamurella sp. GTDB lineage: Bacteria > Actinomycetota > Actinomycetes > Mycobacteriales > Nakamurellaceae > Nakamurella. The sequence continues at coordinate 1,581 of DATDBV010000125.1, forward strand.
ACAGCCTATCGCTGGTGGTGGTCTCGTCCACGGTGGCCGCGATGGGCGGCTCGGTGGCCTCTGCCGCCATCCCGATCCTGATCATGCGCTCGGTCCCGATCACCGAAACCGCCTCGGCGAACGGTCTCAACGGACTGGTGCGATCGATCGGCATGGCGATCTCCAGCGCCGCCGTGGCTGCCCTGCTCACCGCCTCGACCATCGCCGTCGGGCCGGTTCTCCTCCCGTCGGCATCGGCCTTCGAGAACGTGCTGTGGCTGGCCGCCGGGGTGTCGGTGGTCGCGGCGCTGATCGGACTGCCTCTGCCCGGCCGGAACGCGCCCGTGGCGGCTCGCCCGGCCGGCGCACGACTCGAACAGGTCGTCCGGGGCGTCGTCCGCGCGACAGGTGGACCGGTGCCGCGGGCCGTGGTGGCCGTGATCCGCCCCGACGGCGAGCAGATCGACTGGAGCCGAGTCGAGCCGGACGGCGGGTTCGCGCTGGCGTTGCCCGGCGCGGGCCGGTATGTCGCGGTGACCAGCGCGGACGGCTGGGCCCCGCAGTCGGAGCTCTTCGACCACACCGGGGTCGCCACCGTCCACGACATCGTGCTGCAGCGTCCGCTGACACTCCACGGCCGGATCCGGAGCACCGACGACGCGGGCGACGCCATGGTCGCCCTGACCCGGCCGACGGGGGAGGTCGTCGCGACGACGCGGACCGACCCGACCGGCGCCTACACCCTCCCCCTGCCTCGGGCCGGCCAGTACGTCATCACCGCGGTGGACGCGGCCGCGCAGCAGTGCCTGTCCCGCTCGGTCACCGTCACCGGCCAGTCGATGACGATCGACATCGAGCCGGGCGCGCCCGCGGTGCGGCACGTCAAGCTCTGAGCCGCGCCGGTTCAACCGACCCGGCCGGTCCCGGCCGGCGGTCAGCCCACCCGACGGTGCGCGGTCGCGCTGCCGTAGAGGCAGACCGCGGCGGCGGCGGCCAGGTTGAGGGACTCGGCGCGCCCGTAGATCGGGATCCGGATGGACTCGTCGGCCAAACCGATGATCTCCTCCGGCAGCCCGTGCGCCTCGGAGCCGAACAGCCAGGCCGTCGGCAGATCCAGGATGCCCTCGGCTTCCGCCGAGCCGAGTTCGAGGTCGGCCTGACCGGTGGCGGCCAGCACCGACAGACCCGCGGCGCTCAGTTCGCCGATCAGCGCGACCGGATCCGGCTCGGCCACGACCGAAAGGTGGAACAGGCTGCCGGCGGACGCCCGGATCGCCTTCGGGTTCCACGGGTCGGCGGCGTCACCGGCGACGACGACGCCGTCGGCGCCTGCCGCGTCGGCGATCCGGATCACCGTGCCGGTGTTACCTGGGTCGCTCGTGCGCACCAAGACGACGACCAGTCTGGGCTTCTTGGCGAGCAGGTCGTCCACGGTGGTGTCCGGCAGCGCGCAACGGACGACCAGGCCCTGCGGGGTGACCGCATCGGAGAGTGCGGCCGCGGCCCGATCGGTCACCTGGGTGACGGTGACACCGGCGGCGTAGGCCTGTCGGACCAGGTCGGTGTGCCGGGCGCCGGCGGACTCGGTCAGGTACAGCTCGCGCAGGGCGCCCGGGTTCTCGGCGGCGAACGCGATCGCCTCCGTGACGGCCGGAGCACCCTCGGCGAGAAACTCCCCGGCCTCCCGTCGCCGTGGGCGGCGCAACAGCTTGTGCGCGGCCACGATGCGGGCCGAGCGTTCGGTCAGCACCCCCCCGACGGGTTCGTCCCGGACACCGGAACGCCCGGCCGATTCGTCGTCGGCCGGGCGTCGGGTTCGGGCGTTCTCCGTGCTCATCCGGCCACCCCGTGGCCGGCGACGGGACGGCCGCCGACCCACCGGGCGTCTGTGTCGCGGTGCCGACGATTCGCTCGCATGCGTTCGATCAGGCCGCGGCCGTCGGGGCCTGGGCGGCGGCGGCCGCACCCGACTCGGTCAGGGCGTCCCGCGCGACCTTGACCAGCGCGGCGAACGCGACCTGGTCGTTGACGGCCAGCTCGGCGAGCACCTTGCGGTCGACCTCGACGCCGGCGATCTTGAGGCCCTGCATGAACCGGTTGTAGGTCAGGCCCTCGGCGCGGGCCTGAGCGTTGATCCGGGTGATCCAGAGCTTGCGGAAGTCGTTCTTGCGCTTGCGGCGGTCGTTGTAGGCGTAGTTCGCCGAGTGCAGGTTCTGTTCCTTGGCCTTGCGGTACAGGCGGGAGCGCTGCCCGCGGTAGCCGCTGGCGCGCTCCAGGACGACGCGTCGTTTCTTCTGGGCGTTGACCGCCCGCTTCACTCTGGCCACGGTGGCACCTGGCTTTCTCTATCGGCCGGTCGGACGGGCGAACGGCAAGGGGATTGGTGGTGGGAATCTGCTCAGATGCCGAGCAGGCGACGCAGGCGGGGCGCGTCGGCGGGCGCGACGGTCTTGGCGCCGTCGATCCGACGGGTCACCTTGGACGACTTCTTCTCCAAGTGGTGCCGCTTGCCGGACCCGGAGTGGGTCAGCTTGCCGCGGCCGGTGACCTTGATCCGCTTCTTGGTGCCGGAGTGCGTCTTGTTCTTGGGCATTGCTTCGCTCACATTCCACTGTCGTGGCGACCCGCGGTGGTGGATCGCCTGCGTCTTGCATGAATCGGTACTGCGGCGCAGGCTCCATCGCCGGGTCGGCCGGGACCACCGAGCCGACCCGTTGGGGTCGCCACCAGGTGCCTGCCGTCGCGACGGGCCCGTCAGAACTCGCCCGTGCGGACCGCGATCAGGACGCGGCGGCCGGCTGGCTCTGGCGGGGTCGTGCCTGCTTGTGGGGGGCCAGCACCATGATCATGTTGCGCCCGTCCTGCTTGGGCGCGCTCTCCACGAATCCCAGCTCGGCGACGTCGGCGGACAGCCGTTGCAGCAGGCGGAACCCGAGTTCCGGGCGGGACTGCTCCCGACCGCGGAACATGATCGTGACCTTGACCTTGTCCCCGGCCTTGAGGAACCGCACGACGTGACCCTTCTTGGTCTCGTAGTCGTGCGAGTCGATCTTCGGCCGAAGCTTCATTTCCTTGATGACCGTCAGGACCTGGTTCCGGCGGGCCTCGCGGGCCTTCTGCGCGCTCTCGTACTTGAACTTGCCGTAGTCCATGAGCTTGCAGACCGGAGGCCGGGCGTCCGGGGCAACCTCGACCAGGTCGAGGTCGGCCTCCTGCGCCATGCGCAGTGCCTCGCCGATCGGCACGATGCCGATCTGCTCCCCCTCCGACCCGACGAGACGTACCTCGGGAACGCGGATCCTGTCGTTGATGCGTGGCTCGACGCTGATTGAGTCCTCCTGCTGACGGTTGATCTGCTCGTGCGCGGCGGCTCGCCGGGTCCATTGCCCGCCTGTGGGCGCAGACGAAAAAGGGCCCCGACGCGAAACGCGCGGAGCCCTGTCCCAGACCGGACGGCATGACACCACCCGGAGCCCACCCTCAGGCGAGGGCGCGCGTCACCGATCGACGATCGGTGGACCTGGACCCGGCCGCTCAGGGCTGCTCGGGTGGGAGTCGGGCTCCACTTGTTTTCCCCCGCGCGAGCGGAGGCTGGTCGCACATGACAGCCTACACGCCGTGAGTACATCTGATCGACCCGATGATCACCTCCGGGTCGGAGGTGACGCCGATCTCCCCGCCCGCGACCTGGTGGACATACCCGCCGTCGAGGTGATCAGCCGGGCCGCGGTGATGCTGATGAGCGCGGCCGCCGAGCAGCTCGGGCTCTCCTCCGCCGACACCGAGCACCCGGCGCATCGGGACCTGGGCGAGGCCCGCGTCCTGATCACTGCGCTGGCCGGACTCGTCAACGCGTCGGCCCCCGATCTCGGCCCGCACGCCGCCGCATTCCGCGACGGCCTGGCCGGCCTCCAGGGCGCCTTCCGCGAGTACTCGATCGAGCCGGACGCGCCTGGCCGGGGGCCGGGCGAGGGCCGGTGAGCGCCGTCGTAGGACGGCGCCAACGCCGGGTGGGAGAATTGTCCGGAGCGATCCCACCACACAGGGGAATGACATGACCGGCCGGCTGCACATCGACCGCACCGAGGTGCGTGCGCTGTGCCGGAAGTACGGCGTGCGGCGGCTACTCCTCTTCGGATCTGCAGTCCGGGACGACTTCGACGAGTCAACCAGCGACGTGGACCTCCTGGTCGAGTTCGACGATGGACTACTGGAGCGCTTCGACGCGTACTTCGGCCTCAAGGAGGGGCTCGAGGCACTGTTCGGTCGGCCGGTGGACCTCGTGTCGGCGACCGCCCTGCGGAATCCGTACTTCGCCGAGGCGGTTGTCAGCAGCGGTCAGGAGCTGTATGCAACCTGAGGCACCGGCGTTGCTCTGGGACGCGCGGCGCCGCGGGGCTGATTGGTGAGTTCATCCATGAGCGCACATGGGACGAATACAGCCGTGACGCACTGCTCCGATCGGCTGTCGAGCGCCAGTTCAGATCGGTGGTGACGCACTCAACCGGCTGCGCACGGCGGATGCGGACACCGCCGACCGTGTGCCCGACCTGAACCGGATCATCGCCTTTCGAAACGTCCTGGTGCACGGGTATGCGCAGATCGACGACGCATTGGTGTGGGAGGTTGCCACCGCTCGCGTGCCGAGTTTGGCGACGACGCTCGACGCCTGCGCTCGCCTCCACCGGGCGGCAGCGTGGGGTCGTCGCCGGTCGAGTGAACGCCGCGCAAGGGTCCGAGCGCTCGAAACCCGGCACAGCGTTGACTCGACCGCCGAGCGGGCGATTTCAGGGCTGGTACGGGCAGTTCAGCGGCTGGATGTTGACTCGCAGGCAGTTCGGGTCGACCGGCTCGGGCCGGTCCGGCGGCGGGCAGAGGCTCGGGTCACCGTAGACCGCCAGGCAATACTCGGGGGCGTGCACTACACCGCCCGGCTGCAACACCAGCGCCGACGCCGCCGGGGCCGTCAGCACCCCGAACCCCGAGAACACCACGGCGGATCCCGCGGCGACGATGCCCGCGACGAACCTCTTCCTCATGCGCACTCCTTCTTCGCGCCCCGACCGGTTGCCGGGGCGTTGTCCGCGAGTGATTCGGAAGGAAGGAATGTCCGGATTGGTGCGTGTCGTCGGTGACCGAACCCCCCGTCGTGGCCACTCCCCCGGCTCGCCCGTGTTCTATGCGGACCCGGCAACTGGCCTGTGACGTCTCGCGTCAGCGGGCGATGTCGCGGCCGTGGACGGACAGCGCCCAGACCACCAGCACATCCAGAGCGATGATCACCAGCTAGCGAAGTGCGTCACGTCAAGATGCCCGCGAAATCTGGTTGAGTTGAGTTGACGTGGCTGGGCGTGGTGCGGATGATGGGAGCTGTCACGGCGGGGAGCCGTGGAAGTGAGGCCGGGAGCCCGCAAGTTCACGGGTCGCCCGGCCTTCGCGCGTCTCGAGGCCTGAGATCGTGGGCGATGACGAACTGATCGACTAGCTCGCGGTGCGAGCGCTGCTTGGACCCGTACGCCCACGCGATGATGTCGGCGGCCCACAGCATTTCGTGGCCGGTCGGGGTTTCGTGATCCCAACGCAGTTGACCGAGCCGGCCAACCTTCGCGAGCGTGTCGCCGATGACCTTACTGTCGGCACGATCTTGGTCACAGGTCTCGATGACCAGTCGGGCGGCGCGGATCTTGAGCGCATCCAGGGTCAGGCTGTGGAAGCAGTCGTCGCGCGCGTGCCGTTCCGATCGCCGGGTCACCGACGCAATGTAGACGTGGGCCTCGCTGATGGGTGCCGTCCTGCAGAACTCGGCGAGGATCTGATTGCGCACGGCTGGGCCCTCGTCCTGCATGTGGATGCGGTTCTTGTTGCTGGGTTTGAGATTTCGCATGAATCGCCGCGACGTGACGAGGTCCGTGCTCGGGACGACTGCGGCGCACAGCAGGTAGCTGCCGCGCCGGCTCTCGTCAACGAACAGGTGAGGACCCACCGGGACAGGCTAGAGACCGAACTGGATGCCAAGCAGTAGGGACCGGGGAGCGTGTCGAGCGACAGCGGTGGCGCCGGCCCGGTCATCAGGTTCCGGCCGTACGGAAGGCCCGTGACCGAGACGGTGCGGCACTGCGGGACCTGGTCGCCAGCAGTGGTCAGGAGCTCTATGCGACCTGAGGCGAGCGCAGCGCTGCTCCGCACAGGTCAACGCAGCTCCGCGCATGTGAACGCCACGCCCGGCAGGCTTGGAGCTGCGTTCACAAAGTCGGAGCCGCGTGACCTCAGCTCAGTCAGTGAACGACGGCTGGTCCTCCGGGTCGGCGCGGCGCGGGTCATCGCGCAGCACAAGTGATGCGGGAGGGCGGCCCGCGCATGCGCGCGGCCCGAGCCCACGGACGCGTTGACAACCCAAGGTCCAGAGGGAATCAGTCGATTCCCGCCGCGGCGACCACCGCCCGCCTGGTCAGTACCCGGGCCAGATGCTCCCGGTAGTCGGCCTGGGCGTGCAGTTCGCTGGTCGGGCTGGTGCCCTCCGCCGCATGTCCCGCCGCCTCGGCGACGGCGTCCACCGAGGCCGCCGCACCGGCC
>DATDBV010000126.1:0-9124 GCA_036524715.1 Nakamurella sp.
ACGGACTCGATAGCTGCTGCGACGCGCGACCCAGTGCCCGGCAAAGGGCGCGCGCAATGGCTTGCCGAGTCGTTGCGGGTTGTCGCGAAGCGGGCCGCTGATGAGTTCCCATGCTGCGGCGGCCACCTTCAGGGGCAGTTCGTCGGTCAAGGCGCGCCGTGCCGGACGGGCCAGTTCGAGGCCGTACCTCACGCGGCGCCGGTGGGGCGCCGAACTCGTTCGTCGACCAGCCTGGCCATTTCCTCCCCGCTGATCACGTCGCCTTCGGCGAGCGATCGGTCGGCCTCAATGAGGCGTTCCAGTTCGATCGGCGAGTTGGCCAGCGCGAGAGTCTCCATGATCGATTCGTAGTCGTCGATGGAGAGCACGACGGCTGCCGGCGTTCCGTTGCGGGTAATGGTGAGCGTGTCGTGGGTTCGCGCCACGTCATCGATCAGCGCCGACAGGCGATCTCGGACGGTCGCGAGCGGCAACGTCGTCATGGCCACAATTGTAGCCAAAGCCTGACGCCGGCTCGTCCACCTGGGCGAGCCGGCAAGCCTTGCTCAGCCCCGCGCGGCCGTGCCCTCGTAGTCGTCGGTGACGGCGACCCAGCTCATCAGGGGACGCAGCTTACGGCCGGTCTCCTCGATCGGGTGCTGCTCCTGCTCGGCGCGCAGCTTCTTGAACTCCGGCGCCCCGGCGTCCTGGTCGGCGATGAACCGGGCGGCGAAGGAGCCGTCCTTGATCTCGGCCAGGATGGTCTGCATGTTCTCCTTGACGTGGTCGTCCACGATCCGCGGGCCGGAGACGTAGTCGCCGTACTCGGCGGTGTCGGACACCGACCAGCGCTGCTTGGCGATGCCACCCTCGTACATCAGGTCGACGATCAGCTTGAGCTCGTGCAGGCACTCGAAGTAGGCGATCTCCGGCTGGTAGCCGGCCTCGACCAGGGTCTCGAAGCCCTGCTGGACGAGCCGGGACATCCCGCCGCAGAGCACGGCCTGCTCACCGAACAGGTCGGTCTCGGTCTCCTCCGGGAAGGTGGTCTTGATGACGCCGGCCCGGGCCCCGCCGATCGCCCGCGCGTAGGACAGGGCCAGCGCCTGTGCGCCACCGGAGGCGTCCTGCTCGACCGCGATCAGGCAGGGCACGCCCTTGCCGTCGACGAACTCGCGGCGGACCAGGTGGCCCGGGCCCTTCGGGGCGATCATGATGACGTCCACGTCGGCCGGCGGCTTGATGTAGCCGAACCGGATGTTGAAGCCGTGGCCGAAGGCCAGCGCCTTGCCCGCGGACAGGTGCGGCTCGATCGACTCGGCGTACACGTGCCGCTGCACGTGGTCGGGGGTCAGGATCATGATCACGTCGGCCTCGGTCGCCGCCTCGGCCGGCGTGACGACCCGCAGGCCCTGGTCGGCCGCCTTCTGCCTGGACTTGGAGCTCTCGGGCAGACCTACGCGGACGTCGACGCCGGAGTCGCGCAGGCTCAGCGAGTGGGCGTGCCCCTGCGAGCCGTAGCCGATGACGGCGACCTTGCGCCCCTGGATGATCGACAGATCGGCGTCGTCGTCGTAGAAGATCTCCACGGCCATTGGGTGTGCTCCTGTTTTCTCTCGTGATGCGGGTGGACTGGGGGTCAGTCTGCCCTGCTGCTGGATGAGGTGATGGATCGCGGCCCCCGGCCGAGGGCCACCATGCCGGACTGCACCAGCTCCCGGACGCCGAACGGCTCCAGCATCTTGACCAACGCCTCCAGCTTGTCGCTGGTGCCGGTGGCCTCCACGGTCAACGCGTCCGGGGTGATGTCGATGATGTGCGCCCGGAACATGTCCACGATCGTGACGATCTGCGGCCTGGCGGCGCTGTCCGAGCGCAACTTGATCAACAGGAGCTCGCGCTGCACGGCCTGGGCCGGGGCCAGCTCGACGATCTTGAGCACGTTCACCAGCTTGTTCAGCTGTTTGGTGACCTGCTCCAGCGGGAGCCCCTCGACCGCGACCACGATCGTCATCCGGGAGACCTCGGGGTTCTCGGTCGGCCCGACCGCCAGGGAGTGGATGTTGAAGCCGCGCCGCGAGAACAGCGAGGACACCCGGGCGAGCACGCCGGGCTTGTTCTCCACGAGCACGGACAACGTGTGGCGGGACAAGGGATTCCTACTCCTCGGTGACGTCGGGCCCAGCGCATGGGCGGCCGACCGAACAGGCTATCGGGTCGACGAACCGGAGGCGGACGCCCCTACTCCTCGTCGAAGAGCGGCCGGATGCCGCGGGCGGCCATGATCTGGTCGTTGCCGGTGCCGGCGGCCACCATCGGCCAAACCTGGGCGTCCGCGCCGACCACGAAGTCGACGACGACCGGCCGGTCGTCGATCGCCATCGCGGCCTCGATCGTCTTGTCGACCTCTTCCTTGGACTCGCACCGCAGGCCGACGCAGGCGTAGGACTCGGCGAGCATCTTGAAGTCCGGAATCCGATGCTTGTGGGTGCCCAGGTCGGTCTGCGAGTACCGCTCCCCGTAGAACAGGGTCTGCCACTGCCGGACCATGCCCAGGTTGCCGTTGTTGATGATGGCGACCTTGATCGGGATGTTCTCGATGGCGCAGGTGGCCAGTTCCTGGTTGGTCATCTGGAAGCAGCCGTCGCCGTCGATCGCCCACACGGTCGCCTCGGGTCGGCCCATCTTTGCCCCCATGGCGGCCGGCACCGCGTACCCCATGGTGCCCAGGCCACCCGAGTTGAGCCAGGTGTAGGGCTTCTCGTACTTGATGAACTGGGCCGCCCACATCTGGTGCTGGCCGACGCCGGCCGCATAGATGGCGTCCGGGCCGGCGATGGCGCCCAGCCGTTCGATCACGTACTGCGGGGCCAGCGACCCGTCCGCCGGCCAGTCGTAGCCCAGCGGGAAGGTCGCCCGGAAGTCGTCCAACTCGGCCCACCAGGCGGTGAGGTCCGCGACCACCCCGGCGGCCTGCTCGGCGGCGACGGCGGCTACCAGATCGCTGATCACCTCGCCGACGTCACCGACGATCGGCACGTCGGCGACCCGGTTCTTCCCGATCTCCGCCGGGTCGATGTCGGCGTGGATGATCGTCGCGCCTGGCGCGAACGTCGATAGCTGGCCGGTGACCCGATCGTCGAACCGGGCACCGAGGGCGACGACGAGGTCCGCCCGCTGCATGCCCGCCACTGCCGCCACGGTGCCGTGCATCCCCGGCATCCCCAGGTGCTGGATGTGTGAATCCGGAAAGGCGCCGCGGGCCATGAGCGTGGTGACGACCGGAATTCCGGTCGACTCGGCCAGCTGTCGAAGGGACTCGGTCGCCCGAGCCTTCAGCACCCCACCACCGACGTAGAGCACCGGACGGCGCGAAGCGGCGATGAGCTTCGCGGCGGCGGCGATCTGTCCCGCGTGCGGCCGCATGGTCGGCCGGTAACCCGGGAGCTGGAGGTCCGGCGGCCAGACGAAGGTGGTCTCCGACTGCAGGACGTCCTTGGGGATGTCCACCAGCACCGGGCCGGGTCGGCCCGTCGACGCCAGGTGGAAGGCGGCCGCGATCGTTTGTGGGATCTCGGCCGGGTCGGTGACGAGGAAGTTGTGTTTGGTGATCGGCATCGTGATGCCGCAGATGTCGGCCTCCTGGAAGCCGTCGGTGCCGATCATGGGCCGGCCGACCTGGCCGGTGATCGCCACCAGCGGGACCGAGTCCATGTGCGCGTCGGCGATCGGGGTGACCAGGTTCGTGGCCCCCGGCCCGGAGGTGGCCATGCAGACGCCGACGCGGCCGGTGGCCTGCGCGTATCCCGTCGCCGCGTGCCCGGCACCCTGCTCGTGGCGGACCAGCACGTGGCGGACCCTGGTGGAGTCCAGCAACGGGTCGTAGACCGGCAGCACCGCACCGCCGGGGATGCCGAAGACGATGTCGACCCCCGCCTCCTCCAGGGACCGGACCACCGACTTGGCGCCGGTGACGCGTTCCACCGTGTGGGTCACCGTCGGGTTCGAGCCCGGGTTCGGGCCGCCGGGGGGAATGACAGCCAGGCGTTCTGCGGTGCGACCCTGCGTCATCGGAAGCCTTTCGCGTGTGCGTTCATTTGTTTCGTGCTCGTGACGTGCCCCAGGCAATAAAAAACCCCTCGTCACCGGTCCGGTGCCCAAGGGGTGGCGCGTCGTCGCCGATCGGCGAGGACGCGCTAACTGATTACGAGGAGCTGAGCCACCCCGGCAGAGTAGGACGCGACCGGACACGCTGTCAAACGACCAACGACAGCGCATGGATTGCGCCCGTCATGCGCGGTCGTACCCTGATGCCCGTGATGAGCAGGCCCGCGACCGGGGTGCCCGACGGGGCCGCCCCCACGCCGCCTGCGCCGGTGCCCGTCTTGCCGCACGTTCCGCTGCCGGAGCCGGATCCGGCCGCGCAGCTCGGCGACTCGGTCGGGTCCCTCCCACTGATCGGCGACGCGGTCGGCGAGCGGCACCGCCTCTCCCGGCGGGCGATCGCCTACTGGCGCTGGCGCTGGTTGCTGAGTCTGCTGCCGGCTCTGCTGCTGCTCGCGGCGTTGGCGATCGTGATCCCCTGGGGTGACCGGTGGCTTCGCTGGTCGGCGTTCCTCGTGCTGGCCGCCGCGGGCTTCATCGGGGTGGTGATCCTGCCGCCGATCCGGTACCGGGTGTTCTGGTACGCCATCTCGCCGACCGAGATCGACATCCAGCACGGCATCGTGTTCATCAAGCGCAGCGTGATCCCGATGCACCGGGTGCAGAGCCTGCGGGTCGAACGGGGACCGATCGCCGACCACTACCGGATGTCCACCCTGCGGATCTCCACCGCGGCCAGCACCCTGTCGGTGTCCGGGTTGGACCGCCCGGAGGCCGACGACGTGTGCACGCGCATCAGCGAACTCGCCGACGTGGCCGATGACGTCTGACACCGTCCCGCCCAGCGCGATGGGGGTGGCCGTCCCCGACACCCGGCTGCACCCGATCTACCTGGTCATCGAGACCGCCAACACGGTGCGGCAGGCCATCCCGTTCCTGGTGGTCACCATCCTCGGCGGTGCACCGTGGCAGGTGAACGTCGCGCTGTTCGTGCTGATCATGATCGTGGCGACCGCGCAGTGGTACGTCCGCAAGTACTCGGTGATCGGCGGCGTGCTCCGGGTCCGCAGCGGGCTGGTCAACCGGGTCGTGCGGATCGTGCCGATCACCCGGATCACGGCGCTGGAGGCGCATCGATCGCTCACCCAACGGCTGATCGGGGTGTGGGGCCTGAAGGTCCAGTCGCCGGGTGACGGCGCCGGGGCGGCGGTCAGCCTGGCCAGCCTGTCCGGGCGCCGGCTGGACGAGTTGCGGGTCGCGTTGGAGTCCGGGCGGGCCCACCACCAGCGCGCCGACCCCGCCTACCAGGGACGGTCCAGGACGATCCAGCGGTACCTCGCCTGGCGGCACACCGAGTCGATCAAGCAGGGTCCGGACGTCATCGCCGTGCTGACCACGCCGGACATGCTGCTGGCCACCATCACCAACAACACGATTCCGCTGATCTTCGCGGCGGCCCTGGTGATCTGGTTCCGGTTCTCCGAATACGTGCCGGAGCGGGCCGCGGATGTCATGAAGACCACCGTCGAGCCGCGGGGCATCCTCGCGGTCATCATCGCACTGGTGGTGATCGCGATCGTCGGCGGTGTGGTGCTCGGTGCGCTGCGGCTCAACCGGTTCACGCTGATCCGTGACGGCGATGTCATCCGCAACACCCGCGGGCTGCTGGGCAAGCAGTCGTCCACCATCCCGGTCAAACGGATCCAGGCCGTCCGGATCGTCGAGGGCTTCACCCGGGCCCTGTTCGGCTACTGCATCCTGCAGGTCGAGGTGGCCGGTTTCGGGCCGGCGAACACCAACGAACGGATGCTGTTCCCGTTCGTCAAGACCGAGCGGGCGGCCGCATTGATCCGCCGGGCCCTGCCCGAGCTGTCACTGCCCGAACAGCAGCTGCGGCCCCTGCCGCGGCGGCTTTACCGCAAGTACAACGTCGTCCCCCTCAACTACGCCTACGGCTTCACCCTGCTCCTGCTGTTCCTGCCCGGCTGGTGGGCGTTGCTCGCGTTGCTGCCGTGCCCGTCGGCGCTGCTGCTGGGCCACTACCGGGCGCGGGACGCCCGCTGGCAGATCGACGAGGAGACGGTGACGCTCCGCTGGCGTCGGGTGCTGGTCCGCAACACAGTCATCGCGCACCGGGCCGGGGTGCAGAGCACCGAGTGGATGAGCTCGCCGTGGAAGGCGAAGGCGCACGTCGCCGGGTTCAGCATGCGGTTCTCCTCGGGTCGTGGCGCCAAGATCCGGTACATGGTCGACTCGGATGCGCTGCTGCTGCTGCACGTGGTCGGCCGGCCCGACTCGGCGCCGCACGGGGCGCCGCCGGTGGCGCAGGGTTGACCGGCGACCCACACCCGGTTCCGTAACCTGGGTGTCGATGCCCGGTGCCTCGCCCACCCGCCGACGTTCGCGTCGGATGCTGCCGATCGTCCTGCTGACGATCGGCCTGCCGTTGTCCGCCTGCGCGGACTTCTCGGCCGAGGCACCGACATTCACCGTCCAGCCCTCCCTGACCGCCCGCGCGGCGGTCCCGGACGAGACGACCCCCGGCGCGGTCCCGTCGGCGGTACCGCCGTCGGGCAGCTCGCCGACGTCCCCGACCAGCGGAACACCCGAGTCGACCGACCCGTGCGCACCCACCGACGAGGCGGTCATCGCCACCTGCCTGACCGCGCCGTGGGGCCTCGCGCCGCTTCCCGACGGGCAGTCGGCGCTGGTCGGCGAGCGGACCACCGGACGGATCCTCAAGGTGGCCAAGGACACCGAGCCCCAGCTGGTCGCGCAGATCGACGGGGTGGACGGCACCCACGACGGTGGCTTGCTGGGCATCGTGCTGTCCCCGTCGTACGACGAGGACAGCCTGATCTACGCCTACGTGACCACCGCCGAGGACAATCGGATCATCCGGATCGCCGCCGGTGACGTCCCCAAAGCGATCTTCACCGGGATCCCCAAGGGCGCGACCCACAACGGCGGCCGGATCGCCTTCGCTGCCGACCGCACGCTCTACGTGGGGACCGGCGACACCGGCAACGCGGCGCTGACCGCCGATCCCGCCTCGCTGGCCGGGAAGGTGTTGCGGCTGGACGAATTCGGCAAGCCCGCCGCATCCAACCCGGCCGCCGATTCCGCCGTCTACGCCTCCGGTTTCAGTCAGGTCGCCGGGATGTGCCCGCTGACGGACGGCACCATGGCTGCCCTCGACCACCGGTCGACGACCGACGTGCTGCTGCCACTGACGGCCGGCCAGAACTACCGAACCCTCGCCGAAGGGGACGCGCTGTGGACCTGGACCGCCGCCGACGGCGGCGCGGCCGACTGCGCGATCGCCGGCGGCTACCTGTCCAGCACGTCCCTGGACAAGCAGCAGCTCACCGGCGTGCAGATGGCCGGCCCGACCACCTTCACCGGTTCGCCGACCGTACTCCTGGACAACCGGTACGGCCGGCTGCTGACCGTCGTCGGCGACACCACCGGCCTGCTCTGGCTGACCACCTCGAACAAGGACGGCCTCGGCCAGCCGGTGCCCAGCGACGACCGGGTCGTCGTGGTGCCGTCCGGTGGGGGCGGCGGCGAGGGCGGGCTGGACTGATCTCCCGGGTCCGGTCAAAACCGCCGGTTGACCAGCACTGGCAGTTGTTCACGCACCCGGTCCGCGTCGGTGGGGTCGATGTCCACGATCAGCAGCCCCGGCTCCCTCTCGAGCTGGTCGATCACCTCGCCCACCGGTGACACCGCGACGCTGCCGCCGATGCCGGTCGGCGCCGTGCCGCCCACCTCCCGCCCGACCCTGGTCGGGTCGCCCTGGGCGGCGGCCAGCAGGAAGCCGGTGCTGTCCAGGGCCCGGGCCCGGGTGAGCAGGTCCCACTGCTCCCGCTTCCCCGGGCCGGCACCCCACGACGCGGCCAGCAGCATGATCGTGGCCCCCCGGCCGCCGAGCTCCTGGTACAGGCCGGGAAAGCGCACGTCGTAACAGACGGTCAGCCCCATCGTGACGCCGTCCACGTCGATGGTGACCGGCTCGGCCCCGGGGGCCACGGTCCGGGATTCGAGGAAGCCGTGCGCGTCGTACAGGTGGATCTTGTCGTAGGCCGCCTCGACCCCACCGCCGGTGGCCAGCAGGGTGTTGCGGACCCGGCCGTCGTCGCCGGGGGTGAACATGCCGACCACGACGGTGATGCCGGCGGCCGCGGCGATCTCCCGGACCGCGGTGGCCCACGGCCCGTCCAGCGGCTCGGCCACCGGGCCAAGGGGCACGCCGAACCCGCACATGGTCGCCTCGGGCAGCACCACCAGCCGCGCGCCGGCCGCGGCGGCGCGTCCGGCGGCCTGGTCGACGAGCTCCAGGTTGCCCGGCGGGTCGGTGCCGCTGACGATCTGCGCTGCCGCGATGCGCACGGCTCAGCCCTGCGCGCCGACGGTCGCCAGCACCAGTTCGCGCACCCGGGCCGCATCGGCCTGGCCCCGCGTCGCCTTCATCACCGCGCCCACGATCGCCCCGGCGGCCTGCACCTTGCCGGCCCGGATCTTGTCCGCGACCGCAGGCTGGGCGGCCAGCGCCTCGTCCACGGCCTGCTGCAGCGCGGAGTCGTCGGACACCACGGCCAGACCCCGGGCGGCGATGACCTCGTCGGGTTCACCCTCGCCGGCCAGCACCCCGTCGACGACCCGTTGGGCCAGCTTGGTCGTCAGTTCGCCCGACGTGACCTTGCCGATGACGGCGGCGAGCTGTGCCGGGGTGATCAGCAGCTCGTCCAGACCGACGCCGCGGGCGTTGGCCTGCTGACCCAAGTAGGAGGTCCACCACGAGCGGGCGGCCGCCGCCGGTGCGCCGGCGTCGACGGTGGCGGCGAGCAGATCCACCCCGTCGGCGGCGACCAGGTCCCGCATCTCCAGGTCGGTGAAGCCCCACTCGTCCTGCAGCCGCGCCCTTCGCAGCCACGGCAGTTCGGGCAGCGCGTCCCGGATCTCGGCGACCCATTCCGCGTCCGGAGCCACCGGAACCAGGTCCGGCTCGGGGAAATACCGGTAGTCCTCGGCGGTTTCC
>DATDBV010000127.1:0-3921 GCA_036524715.1 Nakamurella sp.
TGAACAACCCGGCCCCTTCATCACCTGGTTGTCGGCGCCCGGTCCTTCTGTGCTTGACGGCGGCCCCGCAAGGTCGTCCGGCTCGGACCACGCTGAACAACCCGGCCCCTCCAAGGGACCAAGGGAACCCGATCGACCTGACCCCGCAGGAGCTGCACCGGGCTCTGGTAGCCGCATCTGACGCTGGTCTGGGCGCGTGCTGCCGGCGATTCGGGCCTGCCTCGCGCCAGCCGGTCAGGACGGAAGAAAAGTGCGGCTGGTCGCACTTTCCTTCCGCTGGAACCCGGGTATCCGCGCGACATATCGGCCGGACCCGAGCGCAGGCTAGCCGTCAGGCCGGGTCGTGACCGAGGCCGGGGGAACGGCTGTTCTGGCCGACCATCCCGACTTGGCCACGCTGGTGCTCGCGGCCCGGCGGGTGATCCACATGGTGGACGCGCCGGACCGGCTGCTGGATCGATCGGTGGCCGAACTGACCGCGGCCGCGGCAACGGTGCCGTTGGACCGATCGGCCTGTTGAAGATGATCACCGGCGATCACAAGGGGACCGCGGCGGCGATCTCCCGCGAGCTGGTCATCGCCCCACCCACCGGGGACGTGCCCGCCCTCACCGGCGCCGACCTGGAGTCGATGAACCACGACGAGTTGCGACGGGTCGTGCGGGACGTCGACGTGTACGCCCGAACCTCGCCGGAACACAAGCTGCGCATCGTGCGGGCACTCCAGTCGCACCGCGAGGTCGTGGCGATGACGGGCGACGGGGTCAACGACGCGCCATCCATCACACGCGCCGACGTCGGTGTCGCGATGGGCATCAAGGGCACCGAGGCGACCAAGGAGGCCGCCGACATCGTCTTGGCCGACGACAACTTCGCCACCATCGAGCGCGCCGTCGGGGAGGGGCGGCGGATCTACGACAACATCCCGCAAGTCGGTGGTGTTCCTGCTGCCGACCAACGGGGCCCAGTCGCGGGTCATTTTGATGGCCGTGCTCCTTGGACTGGCGCTGCCGCTGTCGCCGGTGCAGATCCTGTGGGTGAACCTGGTGACCGCGGTGACGCTGTCGCTCACCCTGGCCGGGGAACCGGCGGAACCGGGCATCGTGCAGCGCCCGCCGCGGTCGCCGAAGGAACAGGTGCTGTCCGGCCGGATGATCGTGTTGGTGATCATCGCGTCGCTGCTGATCGGCGGTGTGACACTGGCGGTGTTCTTGAGCGAACGCAATCTTGGCGCTACCCACGCGCAGGTGCAGACCGCCGCGGTGACCATGCTGGCGCTCGCGCAGCCGGCGTTCCTGTTCAACGCCCGGTTCCTGAACTCGTCGTCGCTGACACCGCGGGTGCTGACCGGGAACCGAGCCATCTGGATCGGCGCGGGGATCTTGCTGGTGCTGCAGATCGCCTTCGTCTACGCACCTTTCATGAACGCCTGGTTCGACTCGGCCCCGATCGGGCTGCGGGGCTGGGGTATCTCGCTGGGATTGGCGATCCTGGTGTTCCTGCTGACGCGGGCCGGCAAGGCACTCGTTCGCCGCCGGGTCTAGGGCGGCGATCAGGCAGGTGGGGCCGCTTCACGCGCTCGCCACGACCACCAGCACCAGCAGGTTCACCTCGACGGCGCCGTCCAGCACATCCCCCGGTGATCCCGCTGAATCTGTGCACCGCACCGGGTCACCAGTGCCGCTCCACCAGCCCGGCGCCCCGACCGCGAGAATGCCCGTCCACCACGGCGATCCGGTCGGCACCAGCACCAGCGCCGCGGCGACCGCAGCCGCCGGCAGTCCAAGCACCGCCGCGCCGCATGACGTCCAGCGCCCGGATCCGGTCATGGCCGTAGCCCAGTCCTCCGCAGTCCGGAGACCGTCCCGTCGGCCTTCTCGGCCATCGTCTTCTACCGCACGCTGGCCGACTCGGTTGGCTCGTGTACGGCGTTCGCGGCTTCGGTCGGTTCCACCAGCGCGAGCAGCGCCGCACAGTCCCGGGTCGGTCTCGGTCAGCGATTTGCGTCCGCCACCCCCGCCGGGCCCGACCCACCGGTGCGGCACCGGCCTCCATCTCGGCCACCCCATGAGAGATCCGGGAGCGGGATGCGCCGGTGGCCACGGCCCCGCGGCGAACCCGCCGTGACCCACGAGCGGGCATCAGCGCACCATGCGGTGCTAACCCACACATAACTGGACATCTGTCGGCGATCTTGGGGGTTCGGAACGTCCACGCGAAATTGTGATGCGCTCCGACTCCGGCGGCGCTACTGTTCCCTATGCTTAATTTGTCCGATTTCTCGCCGCCTTCGCCCGGTTCCTGGCACCTGGAGACCGTGCACGCCTCACGTCCCAGGTCGCGCGCCTGGGCCGCTATCGGTTGTGATGAGTCGGCCACCGCCGGATTCAGGGAATCCATGCGGCGGTATGGGCTACTCCTGGACACCGTCGAGTTCGCCGAGATCAATCGCTTTTGGTACACCCGCCTCCGTGCGGTTGGTGCGCCGAAACGCCCGACCGCCGGGCCGCCGCCGAAGATGCTCTTCACCATCATGACGAAAGTGCACCCGGAGATCCGGCGACGAAATCACACGATCACCCAGGCCTTTGCGAATAAGCTGTGGCGCCAGGACGTCGACCGCTGGGACAATGAGGTCAAGCCGGCATTGATTCGCCGGAATACCGAACTACAGCACACGGACCTGGCCGCACTGGACAACGAAAAACTGATCGAGCACCTGACGAGCTGCTTCGATGCGATGCGTCAGGCGTGGCGACAGCACCATTCCTTCAATGCGACGTGCCTGCTTCCGCTCGGGGACTTTCTGGCACACCTGCAGGACTGGACCCCCGCGAGTATCGATTCCGCGCTGCCGCTGTTCCAGGGAGCCAGCCCCGCTTCGCTCGGGGCAGTCGCGGAATTGCAGGCAGTTCACGATGCCTTGGCCGCCGATCCGGACGCCGCCGCCCTGATGGAAGGGGGAACCGCCGAGGACGTCCTCGCCACGCTGAGAGCGCATCCGGGCCCGCTCGGCGATGCTGTGCGCGAGTACCTGGATGTTGCCGGCATCCGTCTGGCCACCGGCTATGACATCGCCGATCTCACCCTCGCCGAAATGCCGGGCGTCATCCTCGGCAATTTCCTGTCGACTCGATTACCCAGTTCGACGAGGCGCGCTCCGGAAGGGAACGCCGGCGATGACCCGGTAGGCCTGCCGCGTGTCGCCGAGCTTGAGGCGAGCCTGCGCGCGGCCGTGCCGACGGAGCATCGTGCGGAGTTCGACGAGCTCCTGACCGAAGCGCGGCTGACATATCGTATTCGCGACGAACGGACCTATTTCAACGACACCTGGTCGACTGGAATCGCTCGTCGCGCGGTGTTGGAGGCCGGCCGCCGACTGGCGGCAGACGGCCGCCTGCACGCCGCCGAGGATGCCGTGGAGCTCACGCATGACGAACTCTTCGCGGCACTGCGCGGAGACGGCGCACCCGTCGCCGATGCCGCGGCACAGCACACTGCCTTCCGTTTGAGTCACACGACCGACGACGCTCCGGAGTGGGTCGGTGGACCACCGGGCGGCGACCCTCCGCCCGCGGACTGGTTGCCGCGCGACGCCGCGCGCGGCCAGCGCGCGATGCAGATCCTGATCAATTCGATGTTCGAAACCAAGCCCGACTCGGCGGATTCCGGAATGATTCCGGGCTTCGCCGCCAGCCCGGGCAAGGTGACCGCGGCAGCGCGATTGGTCCGCACGCCGGCTGAGATGGCTCGACTACAACCGGGCGACATCCTGGTCACGCCGTTCACGTCGCCGGCATTCAACGGCGTGCTGCCGATCATCTCGGGCATCGTCACCGATCGGGGGGGCAGCCTGTCCCATGCCGCCATCGTGGCTCGCGAGTTCGGAATACCGGCGGTGGTGGGGTGTGGCGATGCCACG
>DATDBV010000128.1:0-12267 GCA_036524715.1 Nakamurella sp.
CATCGTGGATCCCGGCCCCAACGATGTCGGCCACCTGGATGCCCTGGCCGCGGTCGGCGACGTCGAGCTCATCCTGATCACCCACCGGCACCACGACCACACCGAGGGCGCGCCCGCGTTGGCGGCGGCCACCGGGGCGACTGTGCGCGCCGCCGACCCCGACTTCTGCATCGGCGCCGAACCGTTACGGGACGGCGACACCGTGGCCGCCGCCGGGCTGGAGATCGGCGTCCTGGCCACCCCGGGGCACACCGCCGACTCGGTTTGCTTCCTGCTGCCGTCCGATTCCCCGGACCGCCGCCACGGGTCGGTGCTGACCGGCGACACGATCCTGGGCCGCGGCACCACGGTGATCGCACCGCCCGACGGCAGCCTGGGCGACTACCTGGGTTCACTCCGGGTGCTGGCCGCGCTCGGGCACGCGTCGGTGCTGCCCGCGCACGGGCCGCAACTGCCCGACCTGGAGGCGGTCGCCGCCGAGTACCTGGCCCACCGCGAGCAGCGGCTCGACCAGATCCGGGCCGCGTTGGTGCGGTTGGGACCGGACGCCACGGTGGCCGCAGTCACCGACTTCGTGTATCACGACGTCGACGTCTCCGTCCGCCGGGCCGCCGAACACTCGGTCGCCGCGCAGCTGCAGTACCTGCGCGGGGTGCGGTGACCCCTGGGCTGGATGCCGTCCTGCCGCTGCTGTCCTGCCCGCTCTGCGCGACGTCACTGTCCAGGATCGGCGGCGTGGTCGGGTGCGGCTCCGGGCACCGGTTCGACGTCGCCCGCCAGGGATACCTGACGTTGCTGGGTCCCCGGTCCCGGACGGACACCGGGGACTCTGCGGACATGGTGACCGCCCGTCAGCAGTTCCTGGACGCCGGCCACTTCGAGCCGATGACCCGCGCGATCCGGGAAGTGGCCGGGGACGGGCCGGTGCTCGATCTGGGTGCCGGCACCGGACACCACTTGCGGGCGGTGCTCCAGGGGCACGCCGACCGGGTTGGTCTGGCGATCGACACCTCCAGGTACGCGGCCCGCCGGGCCGCCCGGGCGCATCCACGGGCCGGCTCGGTGGTGGCCGACGCCTGGTCCCGGTTGCCGGTGCGGGACGGCTGCGTCGGCACCCTGCTGAGCGTGTTCGCCCCGCGGGATCCGGCCGAGATCGCCCGGATCCTGCGGCCCGCTGGTCGCGCGGTTGTGGTCACCCCCACCCCGGGCCACCTGGCCGAACTGCGCCCGGTCAGCGGGCTGCTGGCGGTGGATCCGGACAAGGCGGGGCGGCTGCGGGACGCGTTCGACGGGTCGCTGACGCCCGGGCCGGTGACCGAGGTGCGGCAGGCGATGCGGCTGAGTCGGGACGACGTGGATCGGCTGATCCGGATGGGCCCGTCGGCCTACCACGTGTCCGACGATCGGCGCCGGGCGGCCGTCGCGGGTCTGGCCGAGATGACCGAGGTCACGTTGGCGATCACCGTGAGCGTGTTCGACCGGCCATGAGCCGGCCCGTCGGCGCCGTTCGGCCCCTCGCAAGCTCGGCCGACCGGGGCCGTTGATCCCCGCTGATCCTTGAGCCGGTCCGGGTCAGCGGGCCCGGCGGACCAGCCGTTCGGTGTCCAGCAGCACCACGCTCTTGCCCTCCAGCCGCAGCCAACCGCGGTGCCCGAAGTCGGCCAGAGCCTTGTTCACCGTCTCACGTGACGCGCCGACCAACTGGGCCAGTTCCTCCTGGGTCAGGTCGTGGGTCACCCGCAGGTGGCCGCCCTCCTGCTGGCCGAACTGCCGGGCCAACTGCAGCAGCGCCTTGGCCACGCGGCCGGGCACGTCGGTGAAGATCAGGTCGGCAAGGGCGTTGTTGGTCCGGCGCAGCCTGCGGGCCAGCACGCGAAGCAGTTGCTCGGCGATCTCCGGCCGCTTGTTGATCCAGTCCCGCAGCCCCTCGCGGTCCATGGTGCCCAGCCGGACGTCGGTCACCGCGGTCGCCGACGAGGTGCGCGGACCCGGGTCGAACACGGACAGCTCACCGAACATGTCCGACGGCCCCATCACGGCGAGCAGGTTCTCCCGGCCATCGGGTGAGTGCCGGCCCAGCTTCACCTTGCCGGACAGGATGATGAACAGCCGATCACCGAGTTCCCCCTCGGAGAAGATCGCGCTGCCGCGGGCGTACTCCACGGCCTCCAGCTGGGACGCCAGGGCCGCCGCGGCATCCGGGTCCACCCCTTGGAAGATCCCGGCCTTCGCGAGCGTTTCTTCCACCCTTGTCCTCCTGATCGATTCCCCTGGCGGGGCCAGCCGGGAGCCAGGTCGGCGGGTCCGGCTGAGACGCAGAGCACAGTCTAGGACGGGCCCGGAAGTCCGGCCCCGCGGGCCGCGCAGTCCGGCGCGGCCGGTGGTCGACGACTGGGCGTCCCTCATCCACGTGGGGGTGACCAGCGGTCCGGATCGGGCGCTCGCGACGTGCGGGAGGATCAGGTGGCGTCGTCGGCCGACGACCCGGGATCCGTCGTGGGATCCTTGTGCCGTCGGCGCAGCCGCGGGCGCCGGCGGAGCCGGAACTTGGCAAAGGCCTTGGTCCAACCTTCCCGGATGAAGGTGTTGACCTCCTCGGGCTTGGCCGTGTCCAGGAATTCCTGCACGTCCGCCTCGCTGACGACGGCCGTCTTCAGCCGTCGCTCCAATCGCTCCATCAGCAGGGCGAACACCATCAGCAGGAGCGGGATCAGCAACACCAGGAAGACCGTCATGGTCCCCCCATCATCCCCCAGCGCCGACCGTGCGGCACGGGTGGACCCGCCCCGCGGGTCGCCGGCCGGATCCGGACAACCCGCGCGGGCGGTGGACGTCAGACCCATGTGGCAACCTGGCTTCGTGGTCAACAGCACGGTCAACGTCGTGGTCGGTCCGGCGTCCGGCCCACCGGCGAAACGGCCGGTCAGAAGGGCCAAGCCGCCGGCCACGCCGCTCGCCCGGACCCGGCGGGCCCGTCAGCTGGCCGTTCACCTCGAGCAGGGCTACCCGGACGCGCACTGCGAGCTGGATTTCTCCACGCCGCTGGAGCTGGCGGTGGCCACCATCCTGTCCGCCCAGTCCACCGATGCGCGGGTGAACATGGTCACCCCGGGCCTGTTCGCCCGCTACCGGACCGCCGCAGATTACGCCTCCGCGTCGCGGACCGAGTTGGAAGAGATGATCAAGTCGACCGGCTTCTTCCGGAACAAGACGACCTCGCTGATCGGACTCGGACAGGCCCTGGTGGAGCGGTTCGGCGGCGAGGTACCCCGGACGTTGGCCGAGCTGGTCACCCTGCCGGGATTCGGCCGCAAGACCGCCAACGTGGTGCTCGGGCACGCGTTCGGCGTTCCCGGGATCACGGTCGACACGCACGTCACGCGGCTGGTCACCCGGTGGGGCCTGACCACCCAGACCGACCCGGTCAAGATCGAGGCCGAGCTGAACGCGCAACTGCCCCGCGCCCAGTGGACGACGTTCTCCGACCGGACGATCTTCCACGGCCGCCGGGTGTGTCACGCCAAGAAGCCCGCCTGTGGCGCCTGCTTTCTCGCGCCGCTGTGTCCGGCGTACGGGGCGGGCGCGGGCGTGCTGGAGCCGGAGTCCGCGGCCGCGCTGGTGGTCGGCCCCGAACGGGAACACCTGCTGTCCATGGTCGGCCTGACGTGAGCGCGGGGCGGGCGCGCGGGCTCGGTGATCGGGATGTCGAATCGCTGTTCACCGGGCGGCGGCTGGTCGACGACTTCTCGACGATCCCGGTCTGGATGCGCAACCTGGCGCAGGCGGTGGACGGCACCCGGCTGCCCGGGCCGATCGCCCAGCTGACCGGCCTGGCCCCGGCGACCGCCCGCCGCGGCTCGGTGTTGATGCTGTTCGCCGACGGGCCGGGCGGCCCCGACTTGCTGCTCACCGAACGAGCGGCGACGATGCGGTCGCATGCCGGCCAGCCCGCGTTCCCCGGCGGGGCCAACGACCCCGGCGAGGACGCGGTGGCCGCGGCCCTGCGTGAGGGCTCCGAGGAAACCGGACTCGATCCGGCGTCCGTGCTGCCGGTGGCGATGTTCCCGGAGATGTTCCTGCCGCCGTCGAGCTTCCTGGTCAGCCCGGTGCTCGCCTACTGGCGCAAGCCCGGGGAGGTCCGCGCGGTCGATCCCGCCGAAACCGCGGCGGTGGCCCGGGTGCCCGTCAGCGAGCTGTCGGACCCGGCCAATCGGGGTCAGGTTCGGCTTTCCAACGGCTGGGTGGGCCCCGCGTTCCGGGTGGCCGACCTGCTGGTGTGGGGATTCACCGCCGGGCTGGTGGATTCGCTGCTGGACCTGGGCGGCTGGTCGATGCCCTGGGACCACGACCGGCTGTTCGACCTGTCGGACTATTGATGACCGGGTTCAACGTCGTCGACGTCATCGTCGTCCTGCTGGTGGTCGCCGCGGCCTTCGCCGGATACCGGCAGGGTTTCATCACCGCGATGTTCACCCTGGTCACCGCGATCGCGGGGGCGATCGTCGCGATCTGGCTGGCGCCGTCGCTGATGGGGCTGGTCGAGGACTCGACGGCCAAGATCGCGATCGGCATCGCCTGCGTGATCGTCGGGGTGGGCGTGGGGGAGATCGCCGGGTCCACGGTGGGCCGGGCGATCGCCAAGAAGATCAACTGGCGGCCCGCGCAGGCGGTCGACCGCACCCTTGGCCTATTCGGCAACGCATTGGCCGTGCTGCTGGTGATCTGGCTGATCGCGGTCCCGCTGGCCGCCGTGCCCTTCCCCTGGCTATCGTCGGCGATCCGCGGCTCCGCCGTCCTGGGCAAGGTCGACGAGGTGATCCCCAGCCAGGCGCAGGACGTGTCCATCCGGCTGCGCGAGGTGTTCAACGACTCCGGGTTCCCGGCGATCCTGGACCCACTGGCCCCGACCCCGAACACCGCCGTCGATCCACCGGACCAGCAGGTGGTCTCCTCGTCCGGGGTGAAGGCGGCCGCCGACTCGATTCTGAAGGTGCGGGCGGTGGCCGAGTCGTGCGCCCGCCGGATGGAGGGCACCGGCTTCGTCATCGGGCCCGGCAAGGTGATGACCAACGCGCACGTGGTCGCCGGATCGGACCGGGCAGTGGTCGAGTCCGGCGGCGGCAACCTGGACGCCACCGTCGTGCTGTACGACCCGCAGACCGACCTGGCCGTTCTCGACGTGCCGGAGCTGACCGCGGCCCCGCTGGATTGGGCGGCGGCACCGGCGGCGTCGGGCTCGGACGCAATCGTGGCCGGGTTCCCGCTCGACGGCCCGTACACCCTCACCCCGGCTCGGGTCCGGTCGGTGATCGCGTTGCGCGGCCCGAACATCTACTCGAGCGCGACCGTCACCCGCGAGGTGTACACCCTGCGGGCCCAGGTGCAGCCCGGCAACTCCGGTGGTCCGCTGCTCGCCCCGGACGGAACCGTGCTCGGCGTGATCTTCGGTGCCGCGATCGACGAGACCGAGGTCGGGTTCGCCCTCACCGCGGCAGAGGTGGCCCCGGTGGTGCAGGCCGGCCTGGCGGACGACTCGGCGGCCTCCACGCAGAGCTGTACCGCGGCGTGAGCCGGCGGGTGCCGGTCAGGGCCGCTGCGCGCGGGTGGCGTGGTCGGCGATGAGCTTGGTCACCAGGTTCGGGGCCTCCTCGGCCGGGTAGTGGCCGACGCCGCGCACGGTGGACAGCGTGTACCAGCCGGTGCACTGCTCGCGGGCGTCGACCAGCGACGATGCGGGGGTGAACCGGTCGGCGTCGCCGACCACGTGCAGCACCGGCGCGGTGACCGGTCGGGCCAGCGCCTCCCGGTGCCGGTGGCCGTCGTGGCGCAGCGGGGAACGGGCCACCCACCGCAAGTGCTCGACGGCGCCGCGAGCCGCGCCCGGGATCCGGATCGCCAGCCGCATCTTGGCCATCGTCTCGGTGAAGTCCCGGGACGCCTTCCACACCGGACCGGACTGCGAGCGCACGATCCGCTCCAGCAGGGCGCCGTTCGCGGCGGCCAGGCGGCGTTCGGGGTAGAAGGGGACCGACGCCCAGGACAGCAGCCGACCGTAGCGGTCCGAGCGGACCGGCCGGCGCACCTTGGCCATTCGGATCGGGTGGGGCGCGGCGATGGCGACCACTCCGCGGACCTGGTCGGGCTTCATCACTGCCGTGTTGAACGCGGTGACGCCGCCGTAGCCGTGCCCGACCAGCACCGCGTCCCGCTCGCCGAGCGAACGGACCAGGCCGGCGACGTCGTCGGCCAGGGTGAACGCGTCATACCCGCGCGGGGTCTTGTCGGTGTCCCCGTAGCCGCGCAGGTCGGGGGCGACGACCCGGAAGCCCGCCTGGGCCAGGCCGGGGATCTGGTAGCGCCAGGAGCGCCAATACTGGCCGAACCCGTGCAGCAGTACGATCAGCGGGCCGCTACCGGCCTCGGCGATGTGGAAACGAATACCGTTGGCGCTGATGTCGCGGTGCTCCCAAGGCCCATCGTCACGGACGGACGCCCCGATCGGCTTCGGGGACACGGCGGCGACAGCGGACTCTGGCTCGGGGACGCTGGACAGATCGCCGTTCCGATCGGATTCAGGAACCGGTCGCCGCGGTCTTCAGGGCCGCCGCGGTCGCTTCGAGCGACGCGATCGTCCGCTCGGGTTTGCGCACCTTCTTGACCTTGCGCAGGCCCAGGAACGCGAACAGCCCCGCCATCAGCAGCATCACCACGAACACGATGGTGAACGCGGCCCAGGTCGGCAGCCAGATGGCCAGGATCCAGGCGACCATGAACCAGAAGAAGAACATCGAGAAGGCCCCGATCACGCCGGCGACCGCGAAGAACGCCCCGCCGGTGGCACCGGTCTTCACCGTCTCGGTGATCTCCAGCTTGGCCAGCTCGATCTCCGAGCGGACCAGCGTGGACATGTGCGTGGTGACGTCCTTGACCAGCTCGCCCATCGAGGCGTTGCGGTCGAAGGTCGGCTCGGTGACCAGCGGGATCTGCGCGCCGGTCGAACCAGGCGGCGTGAACGGGCTCGGTGAGGTCGTTGAGCCGTTGGTGGTCACATCCCACTCCTGTGGTCGCTGGTCGATAGTGCCGGACAGACTTCCACCATCACCGACGGCGGCGGCCCCCATCGTAGGGGCCCCACCGAGCCTGCCGACACCGGCGTCCGAACCGGCCCGAGAATCGGCTTCAGCCATCCACCAGATCCCTCGCCCTGGCCACGATCCCGGCCGGGTCGTCGGCGTAGCAGCGGATCCGGATGACGGCGTCCGGGCACTGCCGCAGGGGCAGGACGATCGGTTCACGGAGCTGGATGTCGACGTTGGTCTGGCTGTTCACCACCAGCAGGCAGGCGTCCCCGCGCTCGCCGTTCTCGACCTGCACCTTGCGAGACTTCGGCAGATTGCGTGAACCTCGGTGGATCGACTCGATGGCCGTCCACGGCACCAGGACGTCGATCGAGGTGCCGTAGCGCAGTCGCAGACCGTCGGGACCGAGCAGGTGGGGGTGCATGCGCAGGCTGGCCAGCAGGCCGACCATCCAGAGCAGTCCCCAGGCGCCCAGCACCAGCGCGCCGACCCGCCACCACCCGGCCGGCAGCAGCAGATGCAGGATCGGGATCTCCACGGCGGACATCGCGATGAACACCCACATCACCGGGGCGACGCCGGCGACATAGGGAAAGGCGGCGGTGTCCGCGGGCAGCGGGAACGGCCGACGGCGGATCCAGCGGTACAGGCTCCGCCAGACCCCCGCCTCCAGGTCGACCGCGCGGCGCCACCCCGCACGGTCGACCGACGCGGGTTCGGTGCCGCCGGTCATGCCCTTCCTCCGCGTCGGTCGGTGTCGGGTCGGTCGGTGTCGGGTCGGTCGGTGTCGGGTCGGTCGGTGTCGGTGTCGGTGTCGGTGTCGGTGTCGGATCGGTCGGTGTCGGTGTCGGTGTCTGTGTCGGTGTCGGGTCGGTCGGTGCCGGGTCGGTCGGTGCCCGGTCGGTTGGTGCCCGGTCGGTCGATGCCCGGTCGGTTGGTGCCGGATCGGTCGATGCCCGGCAGGTGCGCGGAAATCCGGTCGAGCACGTCGTCGAGTCCGTCGATCAAACCCTGGAACCGCTGCTCGGGCATGCCGTCGAAGAGCACCGCCGCGAACTCGACCAGCTCGGCCTGCAGAGCGCGGGCAGTGTCCGCGCCCTTGCCGGTCAGCGAGACGACGGTCGATCGCCGGTCGGATGGGTGGGGTGACCGGTTGACGAACCCGTCGTGTTCGAGCCCGTCGACCAGGCCGGTGATGTTGCGCGGAGTTGTCTGCAGCGCATCAGCTAATGACCGCTGGGTGCCCGGGCCGGCCTGCACCAGTCGCCAGACGACGGCGGCGCGCGCGTCGGACAGCCCTCGCCGCCCGAGGCTGGCGCTCATGTCGGCGTTCAGCAGAACGACCAGCCGCAGGATTCGGTCGATGGCGGCAGCATGATGCGGGTCGGCCGTCGGTGCACCCATGTGAATGACCCCCTACATAGTGAAGTCACTTCACAATAGCAACCTACTGTCCGAGGAGCCACCGCCCCGGGGTGGCGAGTTCGGCCGCGGCGGCCGGACCCCAGCTGGCCTGCGGGTACGGCCGCACCGCCGGGCGGTGGTCCAGGATTGGCTGCAGCACATTCCAGGCACTGGCGAGCCCGTCCGGCCGGGTGAACAGGGATCGGTCGCCCACCAGGACGTCGTGGATCAGCCGCACGTAGGGTGGCAGGGCGTCCGCGCCCTCGACGTCACCGAGCACGATGGACGCGTCGCTGACGACCAGGGACAGCCCGGGCCCGGGTTCCTTCACCACCATGGACAGGTCCACCGCACCGTTACCGGCCAGCGAGAAGGACAGCACCCCGCCGTCCGCGGGCACGTCGAACGGCGATGCGGCCGGCGGCTTGAGGATCACGCTGACCCGCTGAGTGGACGCCGCCATCCGCTTGCCGGTGCGCATCAGGAACGGCACCCCACGCCAGCGGTCGTTGTCCACCCACATGCGGGCGGCGACGAACGTGTCCGTGGTCGAGTCGGGGGCGATGCCCTTGACGTCCCGGTAGCCGTGGTACTGGCCGAGCACCACCTCGGCCGGGTCCAGCGGTCGGAAGCAGGAGATGACCTCCTCGCGGGCGGACTGCAGGTCGTCCGCACCCATGCTCGCGGGTCGTTCCATCGCCACCTCGGCAGCCACCTGGAACAGGTGGGTGATCATCATGTCGAGCATCGCGCCGGTGGCGTCGTAGAAGCCCGCCCGGTCGTCGATGTCCAGGTTCTCCGGCGCGTCGATCTGCACCGATTCGATGTGCTCGGCGTTCCAGGCGTTCGCGAACAGGCTGTTGGCGAAGCGCAGCACGTGCAGGTCCTGGGTCGCCTCCTTGCCAAGGAAGTGGTCGATCCGGTAGACCTGCGATTCGTCGAAGACCGCGTGCACGGCGGCGTTGAGCGCGCGAAAGTCGCTCGGGGAACTGCCGAACGGCTTCTCGTAGACGGCCCGGCACCCCTCGGCGAGGCCGTGCGCGCCGAGCGCGGCAGTGAAGCCCTGGAAGGCGACCGGCGGCACGGCGAGATAGTTGATCAGCTGCGCGTTCTCGCCGAGTTCGGTGCGGGCCCGGGCGACCGCCTCGACCAGGTCGCCGGGATCGTCGACGGAGAACCCGCCGCCGGCGAAACGTACCCGTTGACTGAATCGTGCCCAGTCGGCCGGGTTCGGCGCGGTGGCGAACTCGGTCAGCGCGTCGTGGATGTGCCGGCGGAACTGCCCGTCGGTGACGTCCCCGCGGCCGGTGCCGATCAGCAGGTAGTTCTCCGGCATCAGCTGCTGCTCGGCCAGCGTGTAGAACGCCGGCAGCACCATGCGTTTGGCCAGGTCGCCGGTGGCGCCGAATAGCACGATGATGACCGGGACGTCCAGGGCGGACCGCTGTGCCATGGCGGTGACGGTACCGCTCAGCCCCGAAACGCGTACTGCGACCGGCACATCGTCACCCGAGCGGGGTTAGCGCGCGCCGGTTGCGGCAGGTTCGCTGATCAAATCCGGGTCCAACCGGTCAACCCGGGGCTAGAACGCGGAAATGATCAGCGACGCTGAGCTGCGCGGTGGGCTTCGCTGATCAAATCCGGGTCCAACCGGTCAACCCGGGGCTAGAACGCGGAAATGATCAGCGAAGCCGAGCCCGGTTCGAGCCCCTGCCCGAGTTCGAGCCCCTGCCCGAGGTCAGGACCTGCCCGAGTTCAGGACTTGCCGCCGGACAGGCCAGACGAGATCAGGTTCAGCACGTTGGAGTCCTGCAGGGTGGTGGCGTCGCCGACCGCCCGATTCTCGGCGATGTCCCGCAGCAGCCGGCGCATGATCTTGCCGGACCGGGTCTTGGGCAGTTCCGGCACGACCAGGATCCGCTTGGGCTTGGCGATCGGGCCGATCTCCTTGGCCACGTGCTTCTTGAGCGTGTCCACCAGGGCGTCCTGATCCGCGCTGTCGGTGGCCCCGCGCAGGATGACGAAGGCGACGATGCCCTGCCCGGTCATCTCGTCGGCCGCGCCGACCACCGCGGCCTCGGCGACCGACTCGTGGGAGACCAGCGCCGATTCCACCTCGGTGGTCGAGATGCGGTGCCCGGACACGTTCATCACGTCGTCCACCCGACCCAGCAGCCAGAGTGCGCCGTCGGTGTCGTACTTGGCACCGTCACCGGCGAAGTAGTAGCCCTGAGCCGCGAACCGGGACCAGTAGGTGTCCTTGAAGCGCTCGTCGTCACCGAAGATCGTGCGCAGCATGGCCGGCCACGGCCGGTCGATCACCAGGTAGCCGCCCTCGCCCTTGCCGACCGGCACGCCCTCGTCGTTGACGATCTTGGCGCTGATGCCGGGCAGCGCGGTCATGGCCGAGCCCGGCTTGCTGGCTGTGACGCCGGGCAGCGGGCTGATCATGATGGCGCCGGTCTCGGTCTGCCACCAGGTGTCCACGATCGGGCAGTTGTCGTGCCCGACATGGTGGCGGTACCACATCCATGCCTCGGGGTTGATCGGCTCGCCGACGCTGCCCAGTACCCGGAGCGAGCCCAGGTCGTACTTGGCGGGGATGTCCGCGCCCCATTTCATGAAGGTGCGGATGAGAGTCGGTGCGGTGTAGTAGATGTTGACGCCGTACTTGTCGATGATCTCCCAGTGTCGTCCCTCATGCGGGGCGTTCGGGGTGCCCTCGTAGATCACCTCGGTGGCCCCGTTGGCCAGTGGCCCGTACACGATGTACGAGTGTCCGGTCACCCAGCCGATGTCGGCGGTGCACCAGTAGACGTCGCCGGGCTTGTAGTCGAACACGGCCCAATGACTGTAGGCGGCCTGGGTCAGAAAGCCGCCCGAGGTGTGCAGGATGCCCTTGGGCTTTCCGGTCGTGCCCGAGGTGTACAGGATGAACAGGGGCTGCTCGGCGTCGAACGCCTCCGGGGTGTGCTCATCGGGCTGCCCGTCGACCAGCTCGTCCCACCAGACATCCTTGCTGCCCCAGGTGATGTCGATCCCGGTCCGCCTGACGACCAGCACCTTCTCCACCGGGGAATCGTCCGCCTCGACAGCTTCATCCACGGCGTTCTTGAGCGCGACGGCAGTGCCCCGCCGGTACTGGCCGTCGGCGGTGATGACCACGCGGGCCTGCGCGTCCCCGATCCGGGAACGCAGCGCCTCGGCCGAGAAGCCGGCGAACACGACCGAATGGGCCAGCCCGAGTCGGGCGCAGGCGAGCATGGAGAAGACCGCCTCGGGGATCATCGGCAGGTAGATGGCGACCCGGTCGCCGGCCTGCAGGCCCAGGGAGGTCAGCGCGTTGGCGGTCTTGGCGACCTCGGTCTGCAGCTCGGCGTAGGTGATGGTGCGGGTGTCGCCGGGCTCACCCTCCCAGTGAATGGCGACGGTGTCGCCGTTGCCGGCCTCGACGTGCCGGTCGACGCAGTTGTAGGCGACGTTCAGCTTGCCGTCGGCGAACCATTTGGCGTGCGGGGCGTCCGACCAGTCGAGCACCTGCGTGAAAGGGGTACTCCAGGACAGGCGATTGGCCTGCTCGGCCCAGAAGGCATCGGGATCGGCCTCGGCCCGCTCGTAGGCCTGCGCCTTCAGGTTCGCCTGGGCGGCGAACTCGTCGGAGGGCGGGAACGTCCTGTTCTCGGCCAGCAGGTTGTCCAGCGTCTGGGAACTCGTGTCGCTCACGGGTTGTCTCCTCGGGTGACGGCGATGTCGGGGTGGCGGCTGTCCCTGCTCCAGCACGCAG
>DATDBV010000129.1:0-2434 GCA_036524715.1 Nakamurella sp.
GTCGATCGGATCCGCGCCGACTTCCCTATTCTCGAACGGACCGTTCGGGACGGGAAGCCGTTGGTGTACCTGGACTCCGGGGCGACGTCGCAACGGCCGGTGTGCGTGGTCGACGCCGAGCAGGAGTACGTCACCGGGCACAACGCCGCAGTGCACCGCGGCGCGCACCAACTGGCCGAGGAGGCGACCGACTTCTACGAGTCGGCCCGCGAACGGATCGGCGCCTTCATCGGTGCCCCCCGCGGCGACGAGGTGATCTTCACCAAGAACGCCACCGAGTCGCTGAACCTGGTGGCCTACTCGCTGGGCAATGCCAGCTACTCCGATGATTCGGCGGCGCGCCGATTCCGGCTCGGCCCCGGTGACGAGGTCGTCGTCACCGAGATGGAACACCACGCGAATCTGGTTCCCTGGCAGGAACTCTGCCGCCGCACCGGGGCCACGCTGCGCTGGTTCGGCGTCACCGACGACTTCCGCCTCGACCTGTCGAACCTGGACGAGGTGATCACCCCGCGGACGAAGGTGGTGGCGTTCACCCATCAGTCCAACGTCCTGGGCACCATCAACCCGGTCGACGTGCTGGTCGCCGCCGCGCAGCGGGTCGGCGCACTCACCGTGTTGGACGCCTGCCAGTCAGTGCCGCACCAGCCGGTCGACGTTTCCGCGCTGGACGTCGACTTCGCCGCCTTCTCCGGACACAAGATGTTCGGGCCCAGCGGGGTCGGCGTGCTCTACGGACGCTACGAGCTACTGGCCGCGATGCCGCCGTTCCTGACCGGCGGCTCGATGATCGAACAGGTCTTCATCGACCGCTCCACCTATGCCGCGCCGCCGGCCCGGTTCGAGGCCGGGGTGCCGATGACCTCGCAGGCCGTCGGGCTCGGCGCGGCCGTCGACTACCTGCGGCACGTCGGCATGAAGGTCGTCGCCGACCACGAGGCGCAGCTGACCGGCTATGCGCTGCAGGAACTCTCGGCCATCGACGGGGTGCAGATCATCGGCCCGTCGAACACCGTGGACCGCGGGGGAGCGGTGTCGTTCGTGGTCGACGGGGTGCATGCGCACGACGTCGGGCAGATCCTGGACGACGCAGGCGTGCAGGTCCGGGTCGGGCACCACTGTGCCTGGCCGTTGCACCGCCGGTTCCGCATCGCGGCCACCGTGCGGGCGTCGTTCGCGCTGTACAACACGCCCGCCGAGGTCGACGCGCTGGTCGCGGGAGTGCGGTCCGCGCAGGACTTCTTCGGGGTGAGCTGACCCGTGCAGATGGAAAAGCTGTACCAGGAAATCATTCTCGACCACTACCGATCGCCGCATCACTACGGGCTGCGGGAACCGTTCGGGGCGCAGGTGCACCACGTCAACCCGACGTGCGGCGACGAGGTGACTCTCCGTGTTCACCTGGTCGAGACCGGCGACGAACCGGTCGTGGCCGACGTCTCGTACGAGGCGCTCGGCTGCTCGATCTCCCAGGCGTCCACCTCGGTGCTCACCGACCTGGCCATCGGCCACCCGCTGCCGGACGTGCTCGACGCGCTGGACGACTTCACCGCCATGATCACCAGTCGGGGCACCGTGGACGGCGACGAGGACGTCATCGGCGACGGCATCGCGTTCGCCGGCGTCGCCAAGTACCCGGCACGGGTCAAGTGCGCGCTGCTGGGCTGGATGGCGTTCAAGGACGCGGTGGCGCAGAGCGTGGAGCAGACAGTGGATACCGCAGCGAAGGAGGGCTGACGCATGACCAGCAGCACCGAGGACCTGAGCACCGCCCGCGAGGGCCGGGGCGCGGCCGACCTGGACGCCGCGCAGCCCCCGACGACTCCCGCCGGCCCGGTCGACACCCAGTTGATCGAGGACCTCGAGGAGGCGCTCAAAGACGTCGTCGACCCCGAACTCGGCATCAACATCGTCGATCTGGGCCTGGTCTATGACCTCACCGTTGACCAGGACGCCAACCAGGAGACTGTCGCGATCATCGACATGACGCTGACCAGCGCGGCCTGCCCGCTGACCGACATGATCGAGGACCAGGTGGCCGCCGCGCTCACCGGTGCCGAATCCGGCCTGGTCGACGACTTCCGGATCAACTGGGTGTGGCTGCCACCGTGGGGTCCTGAGCGGATCACCGATGACGGCCGGGACCAGATGCGGGCGCTCGGGTTCAACATCTGATCAATTGCTCGCCGCGAAGCACGCCCTCAAGTTCGGCAAACCCGCCGTGCAACCCCGCGCGGAGGTCGGTGCGCCGACCTGCGGAACATCCGGGCGCGTGGCACGCCCTCAAGTTCCGCAACCCCGCCGTCCAGCGCCCCGCGGACATCGGTACGGCCGACCCGCGGAACATCCGGGCGCGTGGCACGCCCTCAAGTTCCGCAACCCCGCCGTCCAATGCCGCGGGGAGGTCGGTGCGACCGACCTGCGGAACATCCGG
>DATDBV010000130.1:0-5233 GCA_036524715.1 Nakamurella sp.
CCCGCGGAAGGTCGCGAGCGAACCGGTCCGATCCGGCAGTGACGTCCCGATCATGCCGGGAGCATGTCCCGGTCCGTTCATCGACCGCATCCGACCGGTGGTCGGCCCCCTGCGCTCGTGGACCTGACCTGAATCCGTACCGTGTCGCTTGTCGCATGCGACAGCGTGACCAAGCATCTGAAAGCGAGGACCGCCGGTGACCGTCTCGATCGCTGACCGCCCGCTCACCGGAGAGGCGGCCCGCACCCTGAGCGGGTTACCGACCGGAACGTTGACCGCGGCGGCGCGGGAGGTGCGGGACGCGGTGTTCGGGACGCGCGTGACGTTCTCGCCGAAGGTGTTCCTGCCGCTGACCAAGCTGTGCGCGGACCGGTGCGGGTATTGCACGTTCGCGACGGCCCCGCGGCATCTGCCGAGCGCCTACCTGACCCCGGACGAGGTGCTGGCGGTCGCCGGGCAGGGCGCCAACCACGGGTGCGCGGAAGCCCTGTTCACGCTGGGGGAGGGGCCGGAGCGGCGGTACCCGGAGGCTCGGGCCTGGCTGGACGGGCACGGATACACCGGCACGGTCGATTACCTGGTGGCGATGGCCGAGCGGGTGCTGGCCGAGACCGGCCTGTTGCCGCACGCGAACGCCGGCGCGATCTCCCGGGACGAACTGGCCCGGCTGCGGACCGTCGCGCCGAGCCAGGGAATGATGATCGAATCGCTGCGGCCCGATCTGGCCGCGCACCGCGGCGCCCCGGACAAGGCACCGGAACGTCGCCTGGCCACCCTGCACGCCGCCGGTGACCTGAGCATCCCGTTCACCACCGGCATCCTGGTCGGCATCGGCGAGACCGAGGCCGACCGGATCGAGGCGCTGCTGGCGATCGCCGATGCGCACCGCCGGTACGGGCACGTCCAGGAAGTGATCGTGCAGAACTTCCTGCCCAAGCCGGGCACGGCGATGCGCGACGAGCCGCCGTGCCCGCCGGAGGACCACGTCCGGGCGATCGCCCTGGCCCGGCTGATCCTGCCGTTCGATGTGCACCTGCAGGCGCCGCCCAACCTCACCGACGCCGCGCAGCTGGGCGACCTGCTGGCCGCGGGCATCGACGACTGGGGCGGGGTGTCGCCGGTGACCGCCGACCACGTCAACCCGGAACGTCCGTGGCCGGCGTTGCGGACGCTGCGGGCGGCCACCGAGGACGCCGGGCACACCATGGCCCCGCGGATGACCATCTACCCGGAATTCGCGCTCGATCCCGGGAGGTGGCTCGATGAGCGGACCCGGTTCCCGGTGCTGGACCGGTCCGACGCGCAAGGACTGTGTCGGGACGACCCAGGTGCCGTGTGGCCGGAGAAGCACGGTGCCGCAGCCAACGTCGGCACCGGCGCCGAGGTGATCCAGATCGGGCGCCGGTCCACGGCCTGGTACTCCGGTGCGGACGTCGCGCCGCCGGTGCTCATCCCGGGGCGGGTGTTCGCGCGGGGCCGGGTCGCCGAGGTGCTGGACGGCGCCCGGGCCGGTCAGGAGTTGGGCGAGGCGGAGATCGTCATCCTGTTCGCCGCCCGCGGGCCCGAGGTGGCCGCCGTCGCCGAACTCGCCGACGAACTGCGTCGCGAACTGGTCGGCGACGAGGTCACCTACGTGATCAACCGGAACATCAACTACACGAACGTGTGCACGTTCCGGTGCACGTTCTGCGGGTTCTCCAAGGGCCCGCTGTCGCTGAACCTGCGGGGCAAGCCGTACCTGCTGACGCTGGACGACATCGCGCAGCGGTCGGTCGAGGCGGTCGATCTCGGCGCCACCGAGGTGTGCCTGCAGGGCGGCATCCACCCGCACTTCGACGGCAACTTCTACGTCGACGTCGCCCAGGCCGTGCACGACGCGGTGCCCGACCTGCACATCCACGGGTTCACCGCGCTGGAGGTGCACGAGGGAGCCAAACGGCTGGGTGAGCCGCTGACCGACTACCTGCGCCGGCTGCAGGCCGCGGGCCTGAAGACCCTGCCCGGCACCGCCGCCGAGATCCTGGACGACGAGATCCGGCGGGTGATCTGCCCGGACAAGATCACCACCGACGAGTGGCTGGAGGTGCACCGGGCCGCGCACTCGGTCGGACTGCGCAGCAACGTGACGATCATGTTCGGCTCGGTGGAGCGCCCCGAGCATTGGGCCCGGCACCTGCTGCGCACCCGGGCCTTGCAACGGGAGACCGGCGGGTTCACCGAGTTCGTGCCGCTGCCGTTCGTGCACATGGCAGCGCCCGTCTACCTCAAGCGGGGCGCCCGCCGCGGACCGACCTGGCGGGAAGCCGTGCTCATGCACGCGGTCGGCCGGATCGTCTACGCCGGCACGATCGACAACATCCAGGCATCCTGGGTCAAGCTCGGGCCGGTCGGGGCGCGGCAGTTGCTGCGGGCCGGCGTCAACGACCTGGGCGGCACGCTGATGGAGGAGAACATCTCACGCGCCGCCGGGGCCACCCACGGGCAGGGGCTGGACGCCGACGGGCTGCGCGCCCTGGCCGCCGCTGAGGGACGTCCCGCGATGCAGCGGACCACCCTGTATGGGCGGGTGGTGGCCGGCGCGTCGTCGCCGTCCGCGAAGGGTTCGACGCCGGTCTCCGCCTGAGCCGGGTCCGCCTCGACCTGGCGTCGGTGTTCGGTGGGCGCCGGTGTCCTTCGGATGCGCCAGCAGACCGTTGGCGTTCGGCAGGAAGGTGGTCGGTATCCGGGCACTTTCCTGCTGAACGGGCCGAACGTGGCGGCGGCCGCAGCTCCGCGCTATCCACAACCCGGTGGTGTCGCCGATCACGCGCCGAGCCAACTCCTTGACCGTCTGCCGACGCTGCCCGTAGCCTTGTCGAAACGATTCGATCGAATCGTTTCGACTTGTTCGTCGGGATGGCGGCACCGGTCACCCGGCCGGAGTCGTCGGGGTCGTGCCGGATCGCCAACTCGATCGCTCACGCAAGGCACCCGGCCGCGACGAACGCAGCACCACCCGCACCACCCGAAATGCAGCATCGCCCGGAAATGGCCAGGCTTGGGGAACGCGCGGGCAACACCCGCACCACTCGGACAGGCCCGCACCACCTCGAAAGCCCGCTCCACCCCGAATGCCCGCACCACCTGACACCGCGGCATCGCCGCGAACCCCGCCGCACCGACCGGAAACGCAAAGGATCCATGTCCGAACCGATCGCCCCGACCAGTACCGCCGGCCCCGTCTCGCTGACCCGTCGCGAGGTGCTGGCCTGGCGAAACGCCCTGTTCGTGATCTTCGCGCTGTGCGGGATCGCCTTGGCCAGTTGGGTCTCGCGGACTCCGGCCATCCGGGACGCGGTCGGCGCCTCCACCTGGCAGATGGGCCTGATCGTGTTCGGCCTATCCGCCGGATCGATGGTGGGCCTTGTCCTGTCCAGCCACATCCTGGCGCGGTTCGGGCCGATCGCCACGATCCGCGCGACGATGATCCTGTCTGCGGGGGGCATCGTCATCACCGGTGTCGGCGGCAGCATGAGTTCGATCCCCGTCGTCATCGCCGGGCTCGCCGTCTTCGGTCTGGGCACCAGCACCTGCGACGTGTCGATGAATGTCGACGGCGCGGCGAACGAGCGGGCCATCGGCCGGACCGTCATGCCCCTCTATCACGCCATGTTCAGCGTCGGCACGATCATCGGCGCCGGGGTCGGCGCCCTCGCCGAGCACCTGGGCATTCCCGTCGTGGTCCACCTGTCCGTCATCGCCGCCGTGATGACCGTGGCCGTGCTGATCGCCGTCCGGTTCCTGCAACCGGATCCCGAGCTGAATGCCGCCGCCGAGACCCACGAGGCGCAGGCCAAGGGCGACTGGCGCTCCCGGCTCGCCGTCTGGCGCGACCGGCGCACCCTGCTGATCGGGCTGATCGTGCTCGGCATGGCGTTCGCCGAGGGCTCGGCCAACGACTGGCTGGCGCTCGCCATGGTCGACGGCCACGGCGTCGACAACGCCACCGGGGCCCTCGTGTTCGGCGTCTTCGTCACTGCGATGACGATCGGCCGGGTGGGCGGGGTCTTCCTGCTCGACCGCTTCGGCCGCGTGCCGGTGCTGCGGGTTTCCGCCGCACTCGCCGCGGTCGGCCTGCTGACCCTGATCTTCGCGCCCGTCCCGTGGTTGGCGACGGTCGGCGTGATCGCCTGGGGGCTGGGCTCCGCGCTGGGCTTCCCGGTGGGCATGTCCGCCGCCGCCGACGACCCGAAGACCGCCGCCGCCCGGGTCAGCGCGGTGGCCACCATCGGCTACCTGGCGTTCCTGGTCGGCCCGCCGCTGGTGGGTTTCGTGGGCAATCAGGTCGGCCTGCTCAGTGCCCTGCTGATCGTGCTGGGGCTGGTCGCGGTCGCCGGGATCGTCTCGCCGGCGGCCCGCGAGCCACGTCCGGAACCGGTGGTCCTTGCCGGCTCCGCCGGCGCATCGGAGCGGGCGGCGACCGACCCGACGGACGGCGCCTGACGCGCGCCACTGGCCGTCCCGTTCGGTGCCGCGGTCTACCGTGGAGGGGTGCAGAACGACCCGAACTGGCGCGAACCACGCGCCCCCGCGGTGGCCATCTGGACCCTGTTCGGGCTGCTGGTCGGAGTCGCGGGAGGCTTCCTGACCGGGCTGCTCGTGCTGCTGCCGGTCGTCTGCGGAACCTTCGGCCTGCTCTACGGACTGTTCACCACGCGCCGCCGCCAGTTGCCGGAGGACGATTGATGCCACTCCGATTCGGGGTGGCATTGCGCAAAATGTCCTTGCACCGCAACGTATTCGCGTACCATCGCGGCCGTGATGACCACGATCGAGATCCCCGAGTCGTTGCTGGAAGCGGTGCGTCGCGCCGCGGCCGCCGACGGCACGTCGGTGCCCTCGATGGTCGAGTTGGCGTTGCGCAACCTGATCAAGGATCGGGTGATCCGGCAGGACGCGTCGCGCTACCGCCCCGACCAGCCGGCGCCGTCCGTCTCCCGCCCCTATGGACGGATGCAGGAAGTGTTCGACAGCTACCTGATGGAGGGCCTGGTCGCCGCCGCGGACAGGCACTGACGCGGTGGGTCAGTGCCCCACCGCGAACTTCAGCCCGACGACCACCAGGCCGATGACGACGTTCAAGGTGAGGGTGCGGACCATGGCGAGCCCGGACAGGCCGGACCTGCGGACGGCCGCGTAGCCCCACACCTGCTGCTCGACGATGGCGACGGCGAGCGCAATCCAGGCGCCGTCG
>DATDBV010000131.1:0-43821 GCA_036524715.1 Nakamurella sp.
GAGAACAGCTCCGTGTAGAGCGCACCGAGCGGGCCGAACCAGGCGGCCTGCACGACGGCTTGGCCGATGATCACAGCGACCAGGAGCAGCAAGGTCGACCCGCTGTCGATCAAGGGGAAGAGGGCGAACGCATACACACCCATCGCGATCGCGCCGGCCAGCACGACCGGACGTCGCCCCACCCGGTCCGACGGTTATCGACGGGTTGGACTCCTGCGAGCGATGTTTGCGCTGGTCATGACGTCTCTGCGATCGATGCAACGTGAGCTGTGTGGTGTCGGGCGCAGCTGCCGTGGCGGGCGAGTTCGCGGCGAAGTTCAAGGTTCTCCCCGTGGGCTTGTGCGAGCGCGTCTCTGAGCGTCTGGATCTCTTGCCGGTGCCGCTTCTTGAGCTGGGCGATCTGGGCGGTCAGGCTGAGGACGAGCGTGCTTTCCGAGTCTGGCGGGTTGGCTGGCGTCGGGCCCGGGCGGCCGCGGGAACGTAGGTGCTCGATCCGGGCGCGGAGGTCGGGGTTCCCGTAGAGGAAGGCGTGCGAGACGCCGGCTTCGCGTTGAACGGCCTGGAAAGTGACGGGTTCGCCGCGTTTGACCAACGCACGGATGCCTTGTTCGGCGGCCTGGGTCTTCGCCGCTGATTTCGCCTTGGCCGCGGCGGTCAGCGTCGCGGCGCGTTTGGCGTTCGCGTCGGTCATGGCCGGGTCCTGGGCTTGGGTCCGGTGAGCGCCAGGGGCACCGGGCCCGTCGGAGGTGCGCCGCATCCGCCTCCTTGCACCGCCCGTTCGGGGTGGTCGGCGATCGTGGCCAACAGCCGGGTGAGCGCCGCTTGTTCGGCGCGACGCTGGGCGAGCCAAACGTTGTCCTCGGGCATGGCGCGGCCGTGCTTCTCGTGAAAGGCGTTGGTAGTGCGGGTGATCAGCGCTTCGGTCTCGGCCTGTTGCCGTCGCAGTGTCGGCTCGTGGGTCGCGTCGGTGACGAAGACCGAGCAGCTCAAACATGCGTTGCCCTTGTCGCAGACCTGGAGCGGGGGCAGGAGGCACCAGCCGTTGGGCAGGAACCGGTCGGCCCGGTCGAGCAGGTGCAGGCTGTCGTGGTCTTCACGGGAGAACTGGACCCGGCTGCCGTCGGCCCGCAGCTTGACGGTGGCCAGGAAAGCCTGCTCGGCGTGTTCCTCGCGCTGCGCGACGTAGTGCATCGACATGGTCGGTGTGGCGTGCCCGGCGTAGCGCTGCAGGACGTGGATGGGCAGGCCGAGTTCGGCCAGCCGGGTCAGCTTGGTGTGTCGGAACCGGTGCGTGTTGCTCAGTTGCAGTTGCCGGCCTTGGCTATCGGTGATCCGCGCGACGTTGCTGAGTTCCCGGAGCATCCAGTTGTAGGTTCCGGACGGGTAGGGTTTGTCGCCGTTGCGGTTCCCGGTCCGCTGCACGAACAGATGCCGCGGTTCGAACTCCGGCAGGTGTTCACGGACCCAACGCTGCTGTTCCTCGATGACCGCGGAGACCTCGCGGTCGACCAGGATGGTGTCCGGCGCGGTGTCGATCTTGCTTTGGGCGTAACGGAACCGGACGACTTCCTGATCCTGCCCGGACTGCACCGAGATGTCGGGAGCCGATGACAGGCAATCGAACTCGCAGGTGCGGATTTCGCTGGACCGGCGCCCGGTCAGGATCTGCAGCAGGATCATCCGCATCGCCTGCGGATCGTCGAAGCCGGCGGCGAGCACTTGGGTGCCATCGCCCCGGGTGATCATCATCTGCTGGTCTCGGGGCAGACCCAGCAACGGCAGCGCACCCGGTATCTGGGCGAGCGCGTGGTCATCGACATAGTGCCTGTCGTTCAGGGTGGACGTGTGCGGGATGCGGGAGACCTGGCGGAACCAACTGGCCACGTGCGTGTCGGTGACCCGATCCCACACGGCGCTTCCGGTGACGATGCGGGCCCGGTCCCGGTTGGCCACCATGAAGGTGAACAGATCTGCCACTGCCCGGATGTCGTCGTTGATCAGGCGCGGGTGGGCCGGTTTCGGGGGCGTCCGACGGTCCAACGTGCTGGTCTTGCGGTTGCCCGGTTCCATGGCCCAACGGCGATATCTGTCCGCCTGTCCGGCGGCGGCCGCCGGATCGCCGAGCACCTCGGTGGGATCGTCCAAGCAACCGGTCAGCCAGATGTCGAACCGGCGCAGGCAATTCATCCGGTCCTGGCTCACCGTCGTCCAGCGCAACGCCCCGGACTCCAGCTGGGTCCCCAGGTACCACTTGACAGCTTCTCGGAGCCATCGCTGGGTGATCTGCCCGGGCGAGCACCCGTAGTTGGCCTGCGGTTCCCGCGTCGACAGCGGTATCCGCGGATCACAACGTGGGTGCCACTCATCGAGCGTCCACCACGGGCCATCGGAGCAGCGGGCGATCAGCGCCTGCCGGGCGAACCGGAACAGCACCCGCAGCCGGCTACGGCCTTCTTTGGGTGGGAGCCGCCCCCAGCGGTGCGCGTAGAACCACCCCTGCAACGCCGAGGCCGTCTCCCAGTCCAAGGCCCGCATCGAGGTGGGGAACGGCTGCCCTTCCCGGCCCGCGCGGCGCAAGATGTTGGCCAGCTGGTTCATCGCCAGCACCGTCGATCGGGTCCCGTCGACGGACTGCCAGTGCGCCATCCACGCAAGTTCGGCCGGGAACGGGTCGGGTAGCCCGGTCAGATCGATACGCCTGTCGCCGTTCTCGGTGATCCGATCCCAGTTCGGGATACCGGGGCCGATCACCGGACCCCGCCACGGCTCGGGCAACTCCAGCCAGAGCCGGTGAACGGGATCCACGTCTTCGGCGGGCAGAAGGCGCCCGCCCGATTCACGGCGCATCGGTCACCCGCCAGCTGGACGCGTACGATTTCCAGTTGGCAGCCGCCCGCAGTGCCTCGTCTTCGCGGACCCAGCCGTAGAGGTCCAGCGTGGTCTGGACATGGGCGTGCCCCAACCGACGGGACACCACCCACTCCGCCGTGCCGGCCAGCAGCAACGCGGTCGCGTGGCTGTGTCTGAACCAGTGCGGGGTCCACCCGGGCGGTCCGATCCCCTTCTTCCGCAGCGCGGCCGTCTTGTCGCGGACGGTGCCCTCGTGCAGCGCAGCCAGCAGCGGCGGCCGTTGCAGGTTGACCAGCAGCGGCGAGTCCGCCGTCACCGCGATGCCCATATCTGCTGCTGTGCAAGCCATATGGGTCAGGTAGTCGGCGAACAGCCGCTCGAGATCGGCGCCGACGTAGACCCGGCGAGGACGCATCATCTTCACTCGCGCCCCATTGGTGTTGTCCGCACGGGGCACGATCTCGATGAACGGTGTGCCGCCCCGACCCATCACGAAGTCGCTGATACGCAAGCCCAACGCCTCACCGATCCGCATGCCGCTCTCCGCGAGAAGAGCGAAAAGCAGTCGGTCACGAAGGTTTCCGACCCATTCACCGATGTCTGGGTCGTAGGCGGCGCAGCTGTTCAGGATCGCCTGGATCTGCTGGGGCATCAGCAACGGCGGGCGATCCCGACGCCTGCGGCGCACCCGGACCAGCGACGTCGGAGCGGGCGCCGAGCGGGCATCCAGATGCGCAAGCAGCCCCCGGGCCACCGCACGCCGCGGCGCCCCACGCATCAACCGGCCGGCCACCGGAACGCCGGATACTGCTTCGTGCCACGTATAGAAGGAGATGACCGCCGCCAGTCGTGCCTGCATCGTCTCCGGCGACGGCCCGTCCACCGGCACCAGCGAACGCTCGACCCGCCGCCCGTTGCGCATCCAGGACACGAACGCCGACACCGTCGGCACGCCGACCTCGTTCCACCGATCGGCCTCGGCCCGCTGTTCCAGGAACGTCCACCACTGGCTCAGCGCGGTCGCGTACCCGCGGACCGTGTTCGGCGACCAAAGCAGCCGGTGCACTTCCAGCCAGTCCTCGATCGGTTCGACCGTCCCGTATCCCTCATCGATCACCGTCCAGGTGCGCGGTCC
Source organism: Nakamurella sp. (assembly GCA_036524715.1). Lineage (GTDB taxonomy): Bacteria > Actinomycetota > Actinomycetes > Mycobacteriales > Nakamurellaceae > Nakamurella. The sequence continues at coordinate 3,986 of DATDBV010000131.1, forward strand.
GTCGCCGGGCCGGGCCATCACGATCTGCGCCATCGTTGCCGTTCCATCTCGTCGAAGAAGACCCGCTGATTGCGAGGAAACGACGATGGCAGGACGTCACAACCGGGGGTCGGTGATGACATTGATGAGGGCGCGTCAGTAACCGGGGATAACGACAAGGCCGAGAACCCGATGATCCCGAATATGGTCAGCACCGCCCCCACAGTCATGACGTTGAGAACGGTTTGACGAGGGAATCCTGCCTCGACCGCATGGGAGATCCCGAAGATCGTGATAGTGCCTTGGGCCACGAATGCGCCGAATCCCACGCCGATCGACAGCAGCAGATTCCGCGGATGCCGGAGAACTGTCAGTAGGGGCGGCTTGCTGGTCTTGGCGGCGGTCGCCGCCTGCTCGAACAGGGGTGACTCGGTGACCCCGGACCGGACGAACAAACCTATGGCGAGCAACACAATGCTCAAAAGGAACGGGATCCGCCAGCCCCAAGCGAGGAACGCCTGCTCGCCGGTCGCGGCTGCGACGGCGGCCAGAACCAAGGTCGAGAGCACCACCCCGCTGGGAGCCCCGGCGTTGGTGAAGCTGGCCCATAGGCCCCGCCGCGACGAGGCGTGCTCGGCTGACATCAATACCGCACCGCCCCACTCACCACCCATCGCCACGCCCTGGACGAGACGCAGAACGATCAGCAGGATCGGCGCCCACACGCCGATCTGCGCGTAGGTCGGCAGAAGGCCGATCACGGTGCTGCCAACACCCATCAACAACAGGCTCAGCACCAGCATCTTCTTCCGGCCGATCCGATCGCCGAAGTGGCCGAACACGACCGCGCCGATGGGTCGTGCGAAGTAGCCGCTGGCCAGGGTTCCGAAGCTGGCAACGGTGCCGACCAGCGGATCCAGGTTTGAGAAGAACACCTTGTTGAAGACAACCGCCGAGGCGGTCGCGTACAGCAGAAAGTCGTAGTACTCGATCACGCTACCGAGATAGCTGGACAAGACGGCACGGCGAAGCTGGGTGCGCGAGAAGTCAGGTGGAGGGAGTGGCGCGTGCTGTTTCATGGCTTGGTCCTCTGCTGCTCTGAAGGGACTTGGCGACGGACTCCCGGCCGCTCTCGCGAGGTGATCGCGGCCGGCTGCTGATCCGAGCTCGGTTTCGGGGCCCCATGCTGCTGGGTGCCAATATTCTGCGGGCCAGGCCGGGATCGTTCACTGGCCGCGGGAGCCAAGACCGGTCCGTGCGACTGGTCGCGGCGCACAACCGCCACTCTCCACGACGATCATCAGCCGAACACGGCGGGGTGAACCAGCTTTGACGACAATCGCAGCAAGGCCTGTTGGGCCGCACGCCCAATGACATCGGAACGCGTTCTGTCAGGATCAAACGCCATGAGAACCAAAACTGCCGAGCGTGTCCCGCTGCAATGGCGTCATGCCGCCCCCGTCGTCGACGGCCAGAGCGTCGCGGTGGCCGACTCGATTCCCGTGGCCAACCCCGCCGACGCTGCACACCCGGTGGGCAGCACCGCGCTGGCCGATGTCGATGTACTGGATCGTGCGGTGGGCGCCGCGTCCGCTGCCTTCGCCGCCTGGCGGGACCTGGGTGCGGTCGCCCGCGGCACACTCATCCGGGAGGGCGCGGACGCGCTTGAGGCGCACATCGACGACATCGCCGCAACCATCGCCGCCGAGGTGGGCAAGCCGTTGGCAGATGCCCGCGGCGACATCGGCGGCTCGATCGCGATGCTGCGCAGCTTCGTCGCCCTCGTCACCGAGCTCGAGCAGAACGAGGATCGCAGCGGCCTGCCGGGCACCGGACAGGCCTCGTTCGTGCGCATCCGCCACGTGCCCGTGGGTCCTGTTGGGGTCATCGGCCCGTGGAACACGCCCGTCTTCCTCGCGTTCAACGGCATCGCCCCGGCCCTCGCGTCGGGTTGCACCGTCGTGGTCAAACCCCCGGCGGAGGCGCCGCTGGGTCTGACCGCCACCCTCCGCATCCTCGCCGCGCACCTGCCTCCCGGCGTGCTGAACGTCGTCCCCGGTCGCGGTTCGGTGATCGGCAGCGCACTGGCCGCGCATCCCGGCATCCGTGCCGTCATGTTCACCGGCGGCACGCACGCGGGTCGCTCGGTCGCCGTGGCGGGCGCGTCGAACGTGAAGAAGGTCGCCCTGGAACTCGGCGGCAACGACGCCGCGATCGTGCTGGCCGACGCGCGGATCGACGACGATCTGGTCACCGAGATGGCTGCGGGGTGTTTCTCGGTCAGCGGTCAGGTCTGCTTCAACATCAAGCGCATCTACGTGCATCGCTCGCGACACGACGAGTTCATCGAGAAGTTCTCGGCCGCGGTCTCGCGGATCGTGGTGGGCGACCCGTTCGACCCCACGGTCCACACGGGGCCGCTGACGACCCGGGACGGCTACGAGAACGCGCTGCGCCTGCTCGAGGCCGCGCGCGCGGCCGGTGCCGAGGTCGTCCCGCTCGGCATCCGAGCGGCTTCCGCCGACTGGGATTCCGGCACCTACATCGCGCCGACGCTCGTAACGGGCCTGCCGCACGATCACGAACTCGTCCTCGACGAGCAGTTCGCGCCGATCATCCCCGTCGTGCCGTTCGACACCGACGGCGAGGCGATCTACGAGGCGAATCGCACCGAGTTCGGGCTGAGCTCGAGCGTGTGGTCCGCCGACGTCACGCACGCCGAAGACGTCGCGCGACGCATCGAGGCGGGGAACACGTACATCAATGTCCACCGGCTCGGCGCTTCCGTGCCGCTCGCACCATTCGGCGGCGTGAAGCAGTCCGGGAGCGGACGCACACACGGGCTGCACTCGCTGCACCACTGCACCGAAGAGCACGCGATCATCGCGTTCGACGATCCGTCGACCAAGCTGCCCGGTATCGCCGGCTGGCAGAGCATCGTCGGCAACGAAGAGGAGAGAGCATGACCACCACGACGTCGGGATCCGCCGGCCACGAGGCGCGCCCGTACCTGCGCCTCGCTACCGAAGAGGCCTGGGCGCCGCCCGAACTGTTCGACGTGTACCGCACGCTGCTGGCATCCAAGGCCGTCGATCCGGGCTTCGAGTCGCTCATGGAATATTTCCTGCGCTCGAACCACCCCCAGCCGCGCAGCGTCATCGACAAGCTCGCCGACCTCGGCCCGCAGCGCATCGCCGACATGGACGCCACGGGCATCGACCGGCAGATCCTCGGCCTGACGGCACCCGGGACGCAGGTGCTCGACAAAGACACCGCGCACGGGATCGCGTAGCTGTCGAACGACCGGCTCGCCGAGGCGGTCGCCGCGCATCCGGACCGCTATTCGGGCCTGGCCGCGGTCGGTTTCGAAGACGCCGACCGGGCCGTGGCCGAGCTCGACCGGGCGGTGGGGTCGCTCGGCCTGAAGGGGCTGATCGCGAACTCGCACATCAAGGGCGCCTATCTCGACGAACCGCAGTTCCGCCCGATCCTCGAGAAGCTCGCCGACCTCGACGTTCCGCTGTACCTGCACCCGCAGACTCTGCCGGCGGACGCGATCCGCCCGTACCAGGAGGCGGGGCTCGACGGTGCGATCTGGGGGTTCGGCGCCGAAACCGGGCTGCATCTGCTTCGCCTGATCACCTCGGGGACGTTCGACCGCATCCCCAACCTCCGCGTCGTCGTCGGGCACCTCGGCGAGGGCCTGCCGTACTGGATGCACCGGATCGACCACATGCACGCCAAGCAGGTGGCCGCCGGCCGCTACGACGCGATCAAGCCGCTCCAGCAGCGGCCGAGCGAGTACCTGAAGACCCACATCTGGCTGACCACAAGCGGTATGCCGTGGGAGCCCGCGATCACCTTCGCTCGCCGCGCCGTCGGTGTCGACCGCGTCATGTACGCAATGGACTACCCGTACCAGTTCGTCGCCGACGAGGTGGCCGACATGGATGCGCTCCCCTACCCGCAGGACGAGCTACGCGACTTCTTCCAGGTCATCGCGGAGCGCGTCTTCGCGCTGTAGCGCTCGGGAGTGATGGACGCGGCCCGGGATGGCGCGGGCCGCGTCCCTCGTCTGTGGCGGGACCACTGGAACAGGGTCGTGACCTTGACGAACGGGTCGTAGCCGGTCATCGACTCCTTGTCAGGCTGGTTGGTTCTCAACGACCCGGATCCCGCCGGTCGGGGGTCGCTCAGTCGTTGACGCGTAAAAGCGTGCGGCCTATTCGTCATCGCCGGTTTCGACGGTGAGCCGGGAGCCGTCGCTGACGCCGAGTAGATCGAGCAGGTCCTCCTCGTCACCAGGCTGCGTCTTGCCGGGTGCGCGTTGCTTCGGGTAGTTCCCCGGCGGGACGAAGTGCTTGCCCAGGGTTTCGGTCTGCCGCTGGTAGTTCGATCCGATGGCGTCGCCGTAAAGCTGGCTGGGCTCCTCTGCCATCCTCTCGAAGGTGAGTTTGCAGACGGGTTGACGGTCCTCGATCATGAAGGGTACGTCGTGAGCGCGCACTTCCAGTGCAGCCGTCGAACCGCGGAATGCTCCATCTCGGTCGTAGCCGAAACCTGGGTCGAAGAACCCTGCGTAGTGTGTGCGGAGTTCGCCACTCGTTGGGTCGTATGCCGTCATTTCAGCGGCGAGGTCCGGCGGGATTGTGACAGCCTCGTACGACATGAGCAGGTAGAACGCGCGCGGCTGGAGGACGATCCGATTGCCGGGTTCGCTTCTCACCCTGTCCCAGTACCGGTCGGTATCGGCCTGTCGCGAGCGTCGCAGGTCGAGCAGTGGTGGACTTCCCTTGGCTCGGTAGCCCACATACCGGCCGTTGTCACCACTGAGATCCAGACCCAGGAACAGCCCGTTCCCCAATTGCAAATTCTCGACAGTCCGTCCTTCGGCGAACAGCAGCGGAGCCGTGTGCTGGTGGTATTCGGCGATCTCACGGTCGGTGAGCTGAATCTGCGCTTGCCCCCGAGAGAGGCGCAGCTGATTCAGCGTGAGGTTCTCCGCCACACGGACCGGGAAGGATAGCGGAACGACCTCGAGGTAGAGTCCCCCGCGGTAACCGGGCTCGATCTCGTCGAAGCGGTAGCCGCGGTCGGTGATGACGCGAGTGAAGACGTCGGCCCGGCCGGTCGAGCTCTTTGGATTGGCCTTCGCTCGGATCGTCGCGGGGAGGTCCAGCTCCTCTTTCAGCGGTATGAGGTACGGGCGTCCAGGTGCTAAGACCGCGCCGCCCTTATTCCGCAGGGAGATCCTGTCGATGACCAGGTCCTTGAACCGCTCCTCGACCGTCTGCCCTGCGGGGAGGAAGCTGCACTGCATCTGGTATGCCCACCGCCCGAGACGCAGGTCCAGACTCGCGGGCTGAATGTTCTCCTTTGGGACCCCCCCAGAGGACGTGCCGATCGCGCCCTGCCGCACTGCCTCTTCGAGCTGGTGGTTGGGGAGCACTCCCTCGCGCGCGTTCGGCGAGTCGATCATCGGACACCGTGGGTCATCGCAGGCACGCGCCAACTCTATCCGCGGATTGCCTACCGCCCCGCGGCGTATGGAGCTCCGCCGCGCATGCCCGTCCCGGGAGGGATTCGGCAACGGCGAGGAGGCGCCGGTTACTCAGCGCTCTGGTCGTCGCCGTGCCTGAAGGTCTCGTCCAAGGGTAGATGTTGCGTGGTCGATCGATGCGAAGCGTCCTGCCTCACCTAGCTGCTATGTGAGGTTGTACGACGGGCGATACCTTGAATCGACGGCGCCGACAACTGGCCGACGATCGCCCGGGAACCAGTGCTCGCGGTTCCGCCGAAATCCGCACCAGCAGCTAACTTTGACTGCTGTCGTGGATCTCGTCGAGCGAGGTCCAGCTTCGCCGAGCATTGGTCGCGCCCGGCCTGCGGCCTACCCCATGAACCGCAGACAACCAGGTCAACTCGGCGACGGACCGCGAGCACGACCCTGAATTGCGCATGCACGACCGGTCGAGGACGCCGAGAAGTGGAGCTTTGGGGGAATGGGAATGAGGCCGATCGCGACACCCACGACCTCCCCCCAGGTCGGAGTACCTGGCGCAGGCTCCGGTCGAGCCGGCTGACCTGTACGCAGGACTGGAGGCCTACATCGAGGCGCTCGGCGACGAATCCGGAACCGAGCAGTCGTTACTCGCCCAGCGCCCGCACGGCGATGAACACGGCGAGCGGACGGGGGTCCCGGTGCCGGTCGTACTGCTGGAGCAGGGCGATGTACTGGTGCTTGTCGAGATCCCAGGAGTACCGCAAAGGGGCATCCACCTCCTGCGCGGCAACGAAGACGAGATCGGCGAGGAGGCGTGTGGTACGTCCGTTGCCGTCGGTGAACGGGTGGATGCGCACGCTCTCTGCGTGCGCGGCGATGCCGAGTTCGCGCGCGGTCCAGTCGCCGGTGTGCTGCCAGCGATACCGAATCGCCTCCAACGAACCACGCAACTCGACCGCGATCAGCTCCGGAGCGGTGCCGATGTTCAGCTCGCGCTGTCGGTACACGCCGGCCCACGTCCATATGTCGCCATACAGCCGCTGGTGCAGATCGCGCCGGAAGTAGTCGGTCAGTAGATCATCAACCTGGAGCGTCCCGTCGAGCACCGCGGTGACAAGTTCTTCGACGACTTCTTCCTGTACCGCTTGCTCGAGGTCGTAGACATCGGCCTTGGTGATCGGCTCGCCGAGCAGTTCACGCGCTTGCGGGAGCAGTGCGTTGGCCTCGTCGTCGAAAACGGGTGTCTCGCCGTAGCCCGGCGCCAGCGGCATCAGGCGCGCTGGCGGCGCTCAGCGAGGAACCGCTCGACGCGCTCCGAGCGCACGTGCGCGGCCGGGACGGTGCGGCGTTCGAGCTTGGCCGACTCCTTCGTTGACCGGATGGCGAACTGCTTTACGGTCTCCTCGGTCACGGTCGACGTTCCACGGCTCACACCCCCTCCGGGCCATCGCGGTTTTGGACGCATTCATTCTACTGCTGCGGCCTACGGCAGAGGTAGATCGTGTTCAAAGGTGCTGTGACCTGCATCGATAGTGACATTCTCGGGCGATTGCCTGGTGGCGCCGTCGCCATATTGACCAGCGCCACAAAGCGGCGGATCTCGTTGAGGGTCTTCCGGCGACGCGCCCGCGTCGCCGGAAGCCGTCCGTCCTCGGGCGGGTCCCCGCCGGTCAGAACGGGAAGGCGCCGGGCTGCGTCGCGGCGGTGGTCCAGCGCAGGTCGGTGAACTCGGCGATGCCCGCCTCACCACCGAATCGGCCGAAGCCGGAGTCCCCGACCCCGCCGAACGGCATCTGCGCCTCGTCATGCACGGTCGCGCCGTTGACGTGGCACATGCCCGTGTTCAGGCTCTGCGCGACCGTCAGCGCGACGCCGAGGTCGCGACTGAAGACCGACGAACTCAGCCCGTAGGACGTGTCGTTGGCGATCCGGACGGCATCCTCGGTGCTGGATGCTCGAATCACCGGCACGATCGGACCGAAGCTCTCCTCGGAGTAGATCCGCATGGCGGCCGTCACATGATCAAGGACGGTGGCGGGAATGACGCGGCCGGCGCCGGCACCGCCGGCCCGCAGGACGGCACCGCGATCGACCGCGTCGGCGAGCAGTTCGCGCACCTTGTCGCCGGCCTGCGTGGTGACGAGCATGCCCAGCGGCGCGGTCGACTCCGTGGGGTCCGCGGCGGTCAGCGTCGCCGCCCTCGCGGCGAACTTCTCGACGAACTCGTCGGCCACCGCATCCACCACGATGATCCGCTCGGTGGACATGCAGAACTGGCCCTGGTTCATGAACGCCCCGAACGCCGCGGCCCGGACGGCCTCGTCCAGGTCGGCGCCTTCCAGAACCAGCAGCGGCGCCTTCCCGCCGAGTTCGAGAAGCACGGGCTTGAGCTGCGCGGCGGCACGCGTGGCGATGATGCGGCCGACGCCGGTCGAGCCGGTGAAGTTGATGCGCTTGACGGCGGGGTGGTCGATCAGCGCGCCGACGACATCCGCGGCATCCTCCGGGCGGTTGTTGACGAGGGTGACGATCCCCGCCGGTGCGCCGGCCCGGGCGAATGCCTCCACGATCAGCCCGTGCGTCCGCGGGCACAGCTCCGACGCCTTCAGGACCACGGTATTGCCGCAGGCCAGCGGGGTGGCGATGGCACGAACCCCGAGGATCACGGGCGCGTTCCAGGGTGCGATGCCCAGGACCACGCCGGCGGGAACACGCAGCGACAGAGCGACGGTGCCGGGCTGATCGGAGGGGATGGTGCGCCCCTGCACGAAGGTCGTCAGCGACGCGGCCTCGCGCAGCATGTCGGCGGCCAGGCCCACGTTGAACGCGGCCCATCCCGGCGTCGCCCCGAGCTCATCGGCCATCGCGGCGGTGAACTCATCGGCCATCGCGGCGATCTGGTCGGCGACCGCGAGCAGCACCGCGCGACGGGCATTCGGTCCGCTGCGCGACCACGCCGCGAACGCGTCGGCCGCCGCATCGGCCCCCGCATCGGCCGCCGCTTCGGCAATGCGAGTTGCATCCACCGCGGAATCAAGCAGGTCAGTCATCAGGTTCTCCTTCCGTTGAGCGCCATGCCGGCGCCGGCCGAGTGCGGCCGTCAGGCCAAAGTTGCACCGAAGTAGGCGCTGTCGGGGTGCCGGTCGAACCGGGTCCGGACGTCCAGGACCGCGGGCAGCCCCGAGTCGATGGCGCGCTGGATCGCCGGTCGGATCTGGTCGCGTTCGGTCACCCGCTCGCCGAAGCACCCGAACCCGCGCGCGATCGCCGCGTAGTCCGTGCCGTCCAGTCCCGTGCCCAGCTCGATCCCCGCGGTGCGGTAGCCGGCCTCGATGACACCCCAGCTGGCGTTGTTGTGAATGATCGTGATCACCGGAAGGCCGTGGCGGCGCGCGGTGTCGAGCTCGCCGACGGTGAATCCGAAGGAACCGTCACCGGTGACGTTGAAGACGGTCCGGCCCGGGTGGACGCGGCTCAGGCCGAGGGCGAACGGCAGTCCGAACCCCAGCTGCGCCATCCCGGAGTCGTTGAAGCGCGTGCGCGGACGGGATGCCGGGGTCAGATCGTTCGTCCAGAACGAGGTGTGCCCGCCGTCGTAGACGACCAGGCCGTCATCGGGCACGGCCAGGCACATCTCGGTCGCGATCGCGGCCGGATGCAGGGGCTCGCTTCGCGCGAGCCGTTCCAGGCCCTCGCGGCGCGTCCGCTGATCCTGCACCAGCGAGGCGAGCCAGTCCGGGTCGGAGGGCTGCGGTTTCGGTGATCGCGTCGGCCAGCTGTCGGAGGATCGCCTTCGCGTCGCCGACCAGTCCGACCGCGACGGGCTGCGCGCGTCCGATCGCCGCCGGGTCGGTGTCGATCTGGATGATCGACTGGCTCGGCCATCCGGGCATGAGCGAATCGGTGCCCGACCGCACCCAGGACCCGAACTTGCAGCCGGCCGCGATGACGACATCCGCCTCGGCCATGGCCCGCACGACCGGGCGGCCCCCGATGGCACCGGCGTGCCCGATGAAGTCGGCAGCGGTGGTGTCGACCACGCCGATCGCCATCTGCGTTCCGGTCGCCGCTGCACCCAGCCGCCGGGCGAGGGCGCGGAACTCCTCGGTCGCGTCGGAGTGCACGACACCGCCGCCGGCGAGCAGCAGGATGCGGGAGCCCTCCGCCACCAGCCGGGCGGCCTTGGCCACCTGTTCGGCATCCGCGGGCGTGCGCCCACCGGCGGCGAAATGCTCGAGCGGCGCGTCGAGCTCGGCCGAGCTGAAGTCGTGCTCCTCGGCCAGGACGGCGGCGGGAATGTCCAGATGGACGGGGCCCGGCCGGCCCGACAGCGCCTCGCGGATTGCCCATCGCGTCAACGACGTGATGCGGTCCACCCGCGCGACCCGGGTGCGCCACTTGGTCACCGCAGCGGTCGCGAGCGGTCCGTCGAGCTCCATCATCGACCCGATCAGCGGCGAGGTCCGGGCGTCCGAGAACGCGGAGGTGATCGCCAGCACCGGCAGATTGTTGTTGTGGGCCATGCCCAGGCCGCCGACCAGGTTGACGGTGCCCGGTCCCAGTTCGGCAAGCGCGACCGCCAGCCGACCGGTCGAGTTGTAGACCGCCGCGGCCGCGAACGCGCTGGCAGCCTCGTGGCGCACCGCGGTGTACCTGGCGTCGGTGTCGGCCTGCAACGCCTGGAAGATCTCCCGCAGATTGCCCCCGACGATCCCGAAGTAATCCGTGACGTTCGACGCGCGAAGAACCCGGAGCATGGCCTGTGCGCCGGTGAGCCGCTCCGTGCGTCCGCCCTGTGCCGCGGTCATCGCGACTCTGCCTGGCGCGAAGTGTCCTGGGTCTGCGCACGCACCGCGTACGTCTCGCCGAACAGGGCGGCACCCAGCTGGGCGAACGCGGTCTCGTTCACCGAGGCATGCTGGCGCGAGACGCTGATGTCCCGCAGCCGGCGCTGGATCGGTGACCCCTCGTACCCGGCGGACGCGCCGGCGAGCGACCAGATCATGTCGACCACATCCGCCGCCGTCCTGGCGATCCACGCGTGTGCGGGCCGGTCCGCTCGACCGTGATGTCCTGGAACTTCTCGTCGCCGCTGCACCCCTCGAGATAGGCGGCGGTCTGGTGCAGGTAGGCCTGCGCCGCGCGGACGGTGGCCTCGGCGCGGCCGATCCGGTCCTGCACGATCGGATTCTGCGCGGCGGGGACGGTCTGCCCCATGCGTCGCTTGGTCTGCGCCACCCGGCGGAAGTCCTCGATCGCACCGCGCGCGGTGCCCAGGATGACGGCGGTGATGTGGGTGTTGAACTCCGCGATGGGGAACGCTGCGACGCCGGTCACATTCGGCCGGTCGTAAAGGATGTCGAAGCTGAAGTCGTCGGGCACGAATACGTCGTCGGCGTGGAAGTGGTGGCTCCCCGAGCCGCGCATCCCGAGCGTGCGCCAGGTGTCCTCGATGGTCACCTGGGCGGCGGGCATCACCATCGCGCGCGTCAGGGATCCGCCCGAAGCGCTCGCGCCCTGGTCGGCCACCGCAGCCGGCAACGGTGTCCCATCCTCCGCGAACACGACGCAATTGCCGAACAGCAGGTCCCAGTTCTGGCATCCGGAGGCGAATCCCCAGCGGCCGGTCACGCGGTACCCGCCGGCCACCTTCGTGGCCCTGCCCGCCGGCAGGAACGTCCCGCCGAACAGCGGGCGATCCTCGGCCAGGAAGAGCCGGTCGTACGTCTCACGTGGAAGCAACGCGAGGATCTGGGGGCTCTCCATGCCGATCATGGTCGCCCAGGCCAGCGAGGCGTCGATCCGCGCCAGCTCCTCGAGAATCTTCACACTGTTGACGGCGCCCAATTGCAGGCCGTTGTGGCTGCGCGGGGTCAGGGCGTCGAAGACCCCGATCGCCTTCAAGCTGTCGATCACGTCACGGGGGATGCGTCGCTCGCGATCGAACTCGTCCAGACGCTCGACGAGCGCCGGCTCGATCCGCCTGATGTCCTCCAGAATCCGCTCGGTATCTGCGGCGGCATCCAGCCGCGTGAAACCCGTTGTTGTCATCGTCACGTCGATGTGCCCTTCCTGCTCTCACGGGCAGGATCCGAGGTGGAGCGCCCGACCTCGCTAGTCTGCGAGCCGACGGGCCGCGGGTCACTGGACCCCGGGCGAGAAGGTCAACCGGTCGATTGGGCGGCCCGCACAACCTGGCGCCGCGCAGCGAGATCAGTCCCAGTGCAGCAGCGGCTCCAGCACGAGCGCTGCGTGCAGCGAGAGCGAGATCGTCAGCGGGTCGCGGCCCAACAGCTCCTGCGCGCGCTTGAGCCGGTAGGCGACCGTGTTGCGGTGCACGAAGAGCGCCTCCGCCGTCTCCATGACGCTGCCGGTGCGGGCCAGCAGCCGCAGCGTGTCGCGCAAGTCGCGCAACCCCGGCTCCGCTCCCAGGAGCGGGCCCCAGTTCCTCCTCCACGAACCACCGGGCCCGCTCCGGGTCCTGCAGCAGCAGGCTGTGCAGACCCCAGTCGCGGAACGAGAACACGTCGGTGCCGGGATCCGCCCGCGTCCCGTACAGCCGCGCGAGCTGAGCCATCAGGTGGGTCCTTCGGAACCCTGCCTGCCCGCGCCCGGGTGTGCCGTGGGCGATCATCGCACCCGGCGCCGCAGCGAGCACTCTCGAGAGCATTTCGGCGAAGTGGTCGCGCGCGATTTCCGCGCCGGAGAGCCACATCCAGGCCGCGTCGGCCTCGGCAGGGATGGAGAGGACGTTCCACCGTTCGAAGACCCGCGTGAACGCGCGCGAGAAAGCCGGGAAATCCAGCGCCGTCCCGCCCTGCCGTCCCTGCCCAGCCGCCCACACGATGAGGCCGATGTGCATGTCCTGCGGACGGATCTGCAGCGTGTCGACCACCGTTCTTTCCTGCACCTGCTCGCCTGCGACGATGCGGTCGACGAGCAGCCGGCGGTTCGCCGACCGCCCCTCGGCGACACGCGCCGCCTGTTCGGTGTGCAGCGCGGTCGTCTCGTCGATCTGCTGGTCGAAGTAGGACGAGATCGCGTGCTCCGTCTGCCGCAGCAGCGCGCCGACCTCCGCGCGGTCGAAGGCCGACAGGATCAGCTCGATGAACGTGTTGCGCCAGATCTCCTCCACCACCCGGACCCCGCCCACGATGCCCGGGTAGATCGGCATCCCCAGGCGCACGCTGTCGATGATCGTCGTGCGGTGGTCGTGGCTGACGGAGGCGGCCGAGACATCACCGGCGAGGCATTCACACACTATATGCGCGGTGCACAAATCTGCCTGAAGAATTGGGTTCGCGTGCCCGTTATTCGGGTCCTGGACGACAAACGCGCGACATCGGTGTGGCGCACCCAGACTCGGTTGGATCCATGGTGATGAGCACTCAGGAGCGGTTCGAAGCAGGGCAGGTATTCGATGACACGGCGTTCTGGCGAACATGCGGTCGGTTCGCCAGCGGGGTGACCGTCGTATTGACCGAGGATGAGGAAATCCACGGGATGACCGCAAACGGATTCATTTCCGTCTCGCTCGAACCGCCGCTCGTTCTGATCTCGGTCGGCGTGCGTACCCGCACGCACGAACGGCTCGTGCGCGGTGAGCGCTATTCGGTGAGCGTGCTCGGGCACGAGCAGAAGGCGGTCGCCGAGCACTTCGCGGCACGTCCCACCGGCGTGCGGCCGGAGTACGCCCGGCTCGGCGGGTTCCCCGTCGTCCCCGGCTCGATCGCGCGGCTGGTCTGCCGCGTTGTGGACCGTCACCCGGCCGGCGATCACACGCTTTTCGTCGGACAGGTGGAGCACATGGAGCACGACGAGGGGCTCCCCCTCGTGTTCAGCTCCGGCCGCCTGTTCTCGCCGCTGGACGAGGACCGCCCCTGACCGGGGCGTCGCCGCCGCGGACCACACAGACCAAGAGAATGAGAGAAGTCCATGCTCGATATCGCACCCACTGAAGTTCGGCTGGTTCCCCAGACCGGGGACGACTACCTGGAGAGCCTCCGCGACGGCCGCGAGGTGTGGATCTACGGCGAACGGGTGCAGGACGTCACCACGCACCCCGCGTTCCGCAACTCCGCGCGATCGATCGCCCGGCTCTATGACGCCATGCACGACGACGGCCCACGCTCGGCCCGCTTGTTGACCCCCACGGACCTTCCCGACGGTGGCCGGACCCATCCGTTCTTCAAGGTGGCGCGCTCGACGCAGGATCTGCGCGATGCCGTGGACGGGATCCGCGCGTGGCAGGAGCTGGTCTTCGGATGGATGGGCCGCACGCCCGACTACAAGGCGGCGATGCTGACCGGCCTGGGCTCCGACGCGGAGTTCCACGGCGAGTACGCCGCCAACGCCTGAGCCTGGTACGCCCGGGCGCAGCGGGAGGTCACCCACATGGCGCACGCCATCGTCAACCCGCCGGTCGACCGCGGTCGACCGGTCGAGGAGACCAGAGACGTCTTCGTGCACGTGGAGAAGGAGACCGACCGCGGCCTGGTCATCAGCGGGGCGAAGGTCGTCGCGACAGGGGCACCGCTCACCCAGAACGTCTTCGTCTCGCACTTCCTCGTTCCCGTGCAGGACAAGTCGTTCGCTCTGACCTTCATCGCGCCGGGGGCGGGGCCAGGCATCAAGTACTTCGCCCGGGCATCGTACGAGCAGACCGCGGCGACGATGTCGAGCCCGTTCGACTACCCGCTCTCGAGCCGGTTCGACGAGAACGACGCGATACTGATCTACGACAACGCGCTCATCCCCTGGGAGAACGTGCTGATCTACGACCCGGACCGGGCGCAGCGGTTCGCGCGCGCCGGCTGGCAGCAGCGGGCCCAGCTGCAGTCCGCGGTCCGCCTCGAGGTCAAGCTCGACTTCATCGCCGGACTGGTGCACAAGGCGCTGCTCACCACGGGTTCCATCGAGTTCCGCGGGGTGCAGGCGGGTCTCGGAGAGATCATCGCCTACCGCAACCTCATCGCCGGAATCCGGGCGGGCATGATCGAAGGCGCGACCCCCGGTCCGGGTGGCAGCGTCGAGCCGAACAGCCGCTACGCGCGCTCCTACTCGGCGGTCGCACCGGGGATCTATCGACGGGTCCGCGAGATCGTCGAGACGGTCGTCGCCTCCGGTCTGATCTACCTGAACTCGCACGCCGTCGACTTCGAGACACCCGAGATGCGACCGTACCTCGACCAGTTCATGCGCGGCACGGACGGCATCCCCGCCATCGACCGGTCCCGGACGATGAAGCTGCTGTGGGACGCGATCGGCAGCGAGTTCGGCGCGCGACATGAGCTCTACGAGCTGAACTACTTCGGACAGCCCGAGGCGCACCACCTCGCGAGCCTCGCCGTGGCGAAGGCCGACGGAACCATGGCCGGCATGGAGTGCCTGGTGGAGGAGTGCATGTCGGACTACGACACGAAGGGCTGGACCGCCGGCGACATGGCCAGTCCCGACGACGTGTCGGTCATCACCCGAGCCGGCTGATCCGGACGAGAACCATACCGAGCAAAGGAGTTTGTTGTGTCGTTGCAGGGCAAGGTTGCGATCGTCACCGGATCCGGGCGGGGTTTGGGCCTGGCGTATGCGCAGGAGTTGGCCGCCCAGGGGGCCGCGGTGATCATCAACGATGTTGACGAGTCCGTGGCTCAGGAGGCCGTCGCGTTGATCCAGGCGGCGGGTGGCCGGGCCGCCGCGGTAGTCGCGCCGGTCGGACCGACCCAGACCGCGCAGAAGCTGGTGAGCACCGCGGTGGCGCGGTTCGGCCGGTTGGACATCCTGGTCACCAACGCCGGGGTGCTGCGGGACAAGTCGCTGCTCAAGATGAGCGACGACGACTTCGACCTGGTGGTGAACGTGCACCTGCGGGGCACGTTCACCTGTGTCCGGGAGGCCTACGCCTACTTCAAGGCAACGAGGTCGCCGGCCGGATCATCGCGATCGGCTCGCCGACCGGGCAGCGCGGCAACTTCGGGCAGACCAACTACGCCGCCGCCAAGGCCGGCATCGTGGGCATGGTCCGCACCTGGGCGCTGGAGATGCGCAAGTCCGGGGTGTGCGTGAACGCCGTCATCCCGGTGGCCGCGACCGCGATGACCAAGACCGTGCCGTACTTCGCCGCGGCGGTCGCCGCCGACGAGGCCGGCGAGCCGATGCCCGACTTCT
Source organism: Nakamurella sp. (assembly GCA_036524715.1). Taxonomy (GTDB): domain Bacteria; phylum Actinomycetota; class Actinomycetes; order Mycobacteriales; family Nakamurellaceae; genus Nakamurella. The sequence continues at coordinate 19,632 of DATDBV010000131.1, forward strand.
TCCGCAACGAGGTCGGGTTCGGCACCGCCGGCGACGTGGCCGGCCTGATCGCGTTCCTGGCCTCCGACGAGGCGGCCGGCATCAACGGCCAGGTCATCGGCGCAGGTGGGGACCGGATCCAGGTGTGGTCGCACCCCGAGCCTGTGCTGAACCTGTTCCACGACGGCGGCTGCCGACCTGGCGCAGGCCAGGGACCAGTTGCTGGGCGCGGCGCAGTCGGTTGGGGAGAAATTCCCCGCGCTGCCGACCGACCTGCAGCCCGCGCCGGCCGGGGCCTGAACCGCCATGACCTATCAGCTGGGCATCGACATCGATGCCGTGCGGGCGATCGACACCCATGTGCACGTGGAGGTCGGCGAGGACGGGCACTGTGCCCTGCCGCAGCCGATTCTGGACGCCGCGACCGCCTACTTCAGGGCCGCCCCGAAGCGGCCGGGGCTGGACGAGATCGCCGAGCACTACCGCCGGGCCGGGTTGGCCGCGGTGGTCTTCACGGTCGACGCCGGCACCAACCTGGGTTACCCGGCCAACAGCAGCGAGGAGATCGCCGTAGGCGCGGCCAGCAACAACGACGTGCTGATCCCGTTCGGCTCTGTCGACCCGCTGACCGGGGCCGGAGCGATCGAGAAGGCCAAGCGGCTGGTCGGCGACCACGGGGTGCGCGGGTTCAAGTTCCACCCGTCGGTGCAGGGCTTCGATCCCAGCGACCAGGCCCATTGCCCGCTGTACGAGGCGCTGGCCGGGTTCGGCCTGCCGGTGGTGTTCCATACCGGGCAGACCGGGATCGGTGCCGGCACCCGGGGTGGGTTCGGTATCAAGCTGGGCTACTCGAACCCGATCCTGCTGGACGTGGTGGCCGCCGACTTCCCGGACCTGACGATCATCATGGCGCACCCGTCGGTGCCGTGGCAGGACGAGGCGATCGCGGTGGCCACCCACAAGGCCAACGTGTACATCGACCTGTCCGGCTGGTCACTGAAGTACTTCCCGCCGCAGCTGGTTCGGCAGGCCAACTCGCTGCTGCAGGACAAGGTGCTGTTCGGCTCCGACTTCCCGCTGATCACTCCCGAGCGGTGGCTGGCCGACTTCGCCAACCTGGACCTGAAGGACCAGGTCCGGCCGAAGATCTGTAAGGACAACGCCGTTCGCGTGCTGGGCCTGGCTGACCCGGCGTAGTGAGTCTCCTCGGCGGCCGGTTGTCACGGGCCGGCCGCCGAGGTATCCAGCCGCTGCTCGTCGCCGCCGGTCGTCCGGTTCTGAACGCTGCCTGAAACCCGCCATTTACGACCATCGAGGTGCCTCATGTCCGTACCAGCCGCCCCCGCCGCGACCGCCGGCAGCGCGCCCGGCGTCGACTACCCCAGCGACCAGTACCGGTTCGCCGAACTGCTCACCCCGGCCGAACTTCTGGTGCTGGGCAAGCTGCGCCAGGTGCTGGACACCCAGGTCCAGCCGCTGCTGGCCGACTACTGGGAACGCGGCGAGTTCCCCTACCAGATCCTGCCCCCGCTGATCGAGCTGAACCTGATGCGTCCGGCGGAGATCACCTGCACCGGGGTGGAGCCCAGCGCCCTGTACCACGGGTTCCGCAACTTCGAGCTGGCCCGCACCGACGCCTCGATCGTCACCATGTACAACGCGCAGTCCGGCCTGTTCCGCACCGCGGTGAACCGCGGCGGCAGCCCCGAGCAGGTCGCCCAACTCGACCCGAAGATCCAGTCCTTCGACTTCACCGGGGTTTTCGCGCTCACCGAACCCGACCACGGCTCCGACATCGCGCGGGGAATGGCCACCCAGGCCCGCCGGGACGGCGACCGTTGGGTGCTCAGCGGGACCAAGCGATGGATCGGCGGCGCCTTCCAGGTGAACGTCATCGTGGTGTTCGCGGTCGAGGACATCGGGGAGAGCGGGTCCGCGGTCCGCGCGTTCCTGGTCCCCCGGGAATCGGCGGGTCTGACATTGAACAAGATCGGCGGAAAGACCGCCCTGCGGATGATGCAGAACGCCGACATCACGCTGACCGACGTGCGGGTCCCCGAATCCGCGCGGCTGCAAAACGTCAACACCTTCGACGACGTCGCCGCCATGCTCCGCGCCATGCGTTCGGACGTCGCCTGGATCGCCACCGGAGCGACCGCCGGTGCCTACGAGGCCGCCGTCCGGTACACCACCACCCGCACCCAGTTCGGCCGTCCGGTGGCCGGCTACCAGCTCATCCAGGAAAAACTCGCCCGGATGCTGGCCAACCTGACCGCTTCGCTGGGTGTGGTCGTCCGCCTCACCCAACTTCAAGCGCAGGGCATCTACCGGGACGAGGACTCCGCCCTGGCCAAGATGCTGACCAGCACGAACCTGCGGGAAACCGTCGCCCTGGCCCGAGAAGTGTGCGGGGGCAACGGCATCACCCTGGAGACCGACGTCGCCCGGTTCCACGCCGACGCGGAGGCGATCTACTCCTACGAGGGCACCCACGAAATCAACGCCCTCATCCTCGGCCGCGCCATCACCGGCCTGGGTGCCTTCGTCCGCTGACCGCACACCCTTCCGCGCGATTCACCGCCCCGCACGGGTGTGGCAGTGCCCCTTACCCCCACGAGAGGAACCATCATGACAACGACCGTGACCTTCGAGCAGGCCAAGGAACTGACCGGCCAGGACCTCGGCTTCACCGAGTACCGCGAGATCACCCAGGACCGGGTCAACACGTTCGCCGACGCCACCGACGACCACCAGTGGATTCACACCGACCCGGAACGGGCCACGGACGGCCCGTTCGGTGGGCCGATCGCCCACGGGTTCCTGTCGCTGTCCCTGGCCATCCCGATGTGGGATGAGCTGCTGGACGTCACCGACGTCATCACCAGGGTCAACTACGGCCTGGACAAGGTCCGCTTCGTGTCCCCGGTGCCCGTCGGCGCCCGGATCCGGATGGGCGGCGTCGTCGCCGAGGTCGCCGAGGTCAAGGGCGGCGGCATCCAGCTCACCGTCGACCAGACCATTGAGGTCCAGGGCGCCGGCCGCCCGCCGTCGTCGCCCGCGGCGTGTACCGCTTCTACCGCTGACCGCCCACCGGTCACCGCACACCGACGTGCCCGAAACGGGAAGGTCTGAAAGACAATGAAGAACAAGGGGACCGGCAGCTGGATCCACCGGCGCCGGGTCAAGTCAGCCGGGGCCACGACGCTGATCCACTCGGCCGAGCTGACCGGCCTGGCCACCGCGGGCAGCGCCGGTACCGGGGTGGCCAGGCGGATCCTGGTCGATGCCGCGGTCGACGGCTCCGTCGACGCCGACGTCGAGCATCTGGACCGGATCATCGCCGCGGCCACCCACGAGCATCGGGACGAGCCGGTGGACCTGACGGATCCGGCGGTGATCCAATACACCTCCGGCACCACCGGCCACCCCAAGGGGGCGGTCCTCAGTCACCAGAACATCGCCTGGAACAGCTTCAACGTGCTGGTGGACTACGAGCTGTCGGTCCGGTCGGTGGCGCTGATGATCTCCCCGATGTTCCACTCCGCGGCCCTGGGCATGGGCGTCCTGCCGATGCTGCTCAAGGGCGGCACCGTGGTACTGGAACCCCATTTCGATGCCGGCCGCGCCCTCGAGCTGGTGCAGCGGCATCGGGTGACGTACCTGTCCGGGGTGCCGACCACGTTCCAGCTGATCTGCGAGCACCCGGCCTGGCCGGCCACCGACCTGAGCTCGCTGCAGATGCTCACCTGCGGCGGATCCGCGGTGCCTGCCCGGGTGCTCGACGCCTACGAGCAACGCGGGCTGCCGTTCACCGGCGGCTACGGCATGACCGAAACATCGCCCGGAGCAACAAGTCTGCTACCACGCCATTCGCGGACGAAGGCCGGCTCGGCCGGCCTGCCGCACTTCTTCACCGACATCCGCATCGCCGACGAGGCCGGGCAGCCGCTGCTTGCCGGTCAGCCGGGGGAGATCCAGATCCAGGGCCCGAACGTGATCGACGGGTACTGGAATCGGCCCGAGGCCACCGTCCAGTCCTACGCCGAGGACGGCTGGTTCCGCTCCGGGGACATCGGCTACCTGGACCGCGACGGGTTCCTGTTCATCTCCGACCGGCTCAAGGACATGATCATCTCCGGCGGGGAGAACATCTACCCGGCCGAAATCGAGCAGATCATCCTGGAGCTGGATGCGGTCGGCAGCGTCGCCGTCGTCGGCGTACCCGACGAGAAGTGGGGCGAGGTGCCCCGCGCCTACATCCAGCTGCGCCCCGGCCACACGCTGAGCGAGGACCGGCTGCGGGCGCATTTGGTCGGCCGTCTCGCCCGGTACAAGATGCCCAAGACGGTGGTCACGGTTGACGACATGCCGCGCACGTCCAGCGGCAAGATCCGCAGGCGTGACCTGCGTAGCGTCGCCATCGAAACCAACCCGTCCTAAGGTGATTTCGTCCTGGCCGTTCCGTTCGAGCCAGACCAAAGCCCATTGCGGGTTCGGTTGACGCCCGCTCAGCTAGCTCGGCCGCAGCAGCTGCCGGGCGGTCCGCCCGGCGCTGCGGCCCACCCCCCACATCGTCCAGACGAGCGGGCCGAAACACAGCGCCAGCGCCGCCGCGCCGCTCAGCCCCCCGACGCTGAGCAGCCCGTCCATGCTGATCGCACCGGCCGAGAGCTCGGTGATCCGCACGATGCTGGGGATCCCGAACTCCACCAGATACCAGGTCGCCCACGCCACCCCGGGCAGGTAGAGAAGCAGGTAGAGCCTGGCCCATTTCACCTCGCGCGGGCTGGTGGTGGCCAGCAGCCGGCGATCGTCGTCCGTCGCGCGGCGCAGCACAGCCCGGGCCACAGCACCTTTCACGGCCCAGAGGTTGCGGCTGCGGGTGGCCAACGCGAACAGTGCGTAGACGTCGGTGCGCATGAACACCTCGATCTGGAAGACCAGGGCGGTAATTTTGAGCAGAACCAGGGCGCGGACGACCGCCGGCACCAGCGGGTGCGGGTCCGCCGGTAGCATCAGCTCGGCGATCAGCAGGAGTCCCAGAATGGCGGCGTCCGAAGTCATTCCGGCAGCGATGGGCACGGCCCGCTGCCGTCGCGGGAGCCCCCACAGTCCGGTGAGGTCCGTTTGATAGACGATGACGAAGAGCCGGCGGCTGATGGACAGTCGGCTCCGCACGCCGAAGCGGGCGGCGGCCAGCACGTGGGCGACTTCGTGCAGCACTCCGCCGGCGGTTCCGATTGCGGCCAGCGCAAGCATTGCCGCCATCGGCGTGTCGACGATGAAGCCGTCCTCGAAGGTCGGTCGCAGGTCGGGTGCGGACACCAGCAGCACGATGGCGGCCAGCCCGAGGACGAGTTGGATCACCAGCCCGGTGGGGCCGAAGAGGAACCGGCCGATCCGGCGGCAGCGGACCGGTGCAGCGGCGGAATCATCACGCGCCTCGGTCTCATCGGGCAGCAGGCCCGCGTCGTCCAGGACGGCGACGAAGCGTACGACGTCGACGGTCTGACCTGCCGCCGCCTCGGCCAACTCCGCGCAACGCTCCAGCTCGTGTCCGGCCCGCAGCCACTCGACGACCTGCCCACCGATCTCCGGCACCGCGAGATAGTCCGGCGAACGCGGGCTGCCGATCACGTATCCGTCGCCGTCCCGGACCGCGGTGAGATCACGAAAGCGATTGGCCGATCCGGACGCGACCGGTCCAACCCGATTGCCGGTCATCGTCGCCTCTCGGCGATCCGGCACGAGGAGCAATCCGGGTGCGCCGTCCAGCGAGCACGGGACGTGGTCATGCCGTCGGCCAGTTCCAGGACGTGATATTCGGCGGCGGCGACCGGCGCCTCGCTCCCGGTGAGGTAGCGCATCGCCTCCATCGTCATGAACCCGGCGGCCAGCTGAGCAATCGGGCCGGTGGCCCGGTTCACGCTCTCGCCGCCGAGAATGGGGTCCGCCTCCAGCGCGGGACCGAGAGACTCGGCCCGACGATGCAACTCCAGACACTCCCGGCACGCGGACCGACCCGGGTCGACGGACCAGTACGACAACGTGCTGCGAGCCAAACCGCCCGCCACGAAGGGGATGCCGAGCCGGCAGCAGGCCTCGTTGACGAGCAGGTGAACGTTGTCGGGGGAATCGATCGCGCAGACGACGAGATCGGCACCGCCGGCCAGCTGCCCGATCCGAGCTGCGTCGGCGACCCGTTCCTGCACGGGACGCACGGTCGTGTCGGGCGAGTAGCCGGATACCCAGTCCGCCGCCGCCTGCACCTTCGGCCGGCCGATGTCGCTGGAGTTGTAGACGAACTGCCGGGCGAGGTTCTTCGGCTCGACGACGTCGCCGTCGACGAGGATGATCTTTCCCACTCCCAGGCCGACCAGGGACTGGAGAATGCCCGAACCCAGTCCGCCGGCACCCAGCAGCAGCACGGTGGAGCGGGTGGCCGCGCGGTGCATGTCGACGCTGGACCGGGAAAGGTCACTGAACAGGTCGTAGTACCGCAAATTGCTGGCGTGGCGATCAATCGTGCGGGCGTCGAGTTGACCATCGGAGTCGGCTCGCTCGAGCACTCCCCAATCGTCGAGCTGGTGCACGACGCGGGAGACGTCCTCGACCGACGCGGAATGTCCGACGGTGGCGAGCGCGAATGGCAACTCCTTGAGGGTGTGGTCGCCGCGCGACAGGATCCTCAGCAACGCGAGGACGGCGCCACTCGGGTCGTCGAGGTGGATTCGTTCGAGCGACCGGCGGGAGAGCACCAGCGTGCCGCCGTGACCATGGACGGGTACGGCCTTCAGCCGGGGCAGTACGGGCATTGTCTTCTCTTTCGTGTGGGCAGGCGATGGACGGCAAGAGGGCGACCGGCCGGTTGGCCGGCCGCCCAAGCCGCCTGCGTTGATGCTCAGGCGAGTTCGTACTCGGTCATGTGGCGGAGGGTCGCCTCGATGCGCTCGACCTTCACAACAGTGATCTCCATGTCGTCACCTCCTTTCGTGGTTGTCGGAGCAGGTCTATGGCGAGGCCGGGCGTCCGGCTCCGAACATGGGATCGGGAGGGTTCAGTCATCGACCCAGATGTAGAGCTTGGTGCCGTCCACGCATTGAGCGTCGACGCCTTCGAGGGCGTACTGCAGGACGCGGTTGTGACAGCTGCGGGGGCTGCTGAGGGTAGCGACGTACTGCCAGTGCCCGGCCGGCTGGGCGGCGACGGACGTGGTCGGCGCCGAGGTGGACGCCGGTGACGCCGCGAATGCCGGCGCGGCTCCCAGGCCGAGCCCGAGCGCAGCCGCCCCGAGTCCCGCGGCGGTCCTTCGGATGATCGAACGCATCGAATGTGCTCCCTTGCAATGCGAATGGAACGTGGACGACATGGAAGAGCCGTAGGCCGGGCGTTTCGGCCGCAGTTGCTCAGAAGTAGGACAGGGCGGCGCACACTGATTTCATTGCCCGCGCCGGGTCGTCCCCCTTTACTGTCCGGCACGACCCGATCATCGCCCGGTCGATCCGGATCGAGGTTGCCCGCAAGAGTTTCGTCGCTCCACCGGCCGCCGAGCAGCATCTCCGTACCGGTTCGTCCGTGGACTCCGTAGCGATCACGGATGTGGTGGTCGGTCCTGTCCCCCCACGCTGGAGCGGACGAATCGCGCCGCCGGAGGAGGACATTGTGGACCAGCGTGCGGCCGTCCCGCGGGCGAACCGCATTGTGCACGAAAGGGTCGTCCGGCAGCCGTCGCAAACGAATGGACGGCTGGACCTGCGGTCCTCGGAACTGCGGGCCGTTCTCGACTTCACCGAACGCCTGCTCGCGATCACCGACGCCACCGCGGTGCCTTCGATACTCGAAGGCGTGGCCAGCCTGGTGGGTGCCGACAGTTCGACGTTGATGCGCATCAACCTGCGCACGGGACAGGAGGAGGCCGTGCTGTGGCCGGCGGCGAGGGCCGACTCGGCCGTGCTGAAGCAGTACGCCGCGGTCAGCCGGATGCATCCATTGCGTCCATCGCTGGCGGTCCAGGCGCGAGCCGGAGTCCGCCGGCCGGCTCCGATTCGGATCTCGGACGTGCTGACTCGTCGCCAATGGCGCGCCTCGGCGCTGTATGCGGCCAGCCACCGGGGCATCGACGACCAGATGTGCGTCCTACTCGCCGCCCGGCAGCACACCATCCAACTGGTCGTGGTAAGCCGTCACCACGGCTTCTTCACCCGTCGTCAGGTCGCGCTGCTGGCTGCTGCGCAGGGCCATCTGGCCGCGGCGGTGCAGCGGATCGGACAGCAGAGACTGCCGGCCCTGCAGGTGGCGCCCACTGTGCGCAGGGTGCTGGTGCCAATGGCGATCCCCCGAGAGGCTGACGTCGCCGCCTCCTGTCTTCACGACGGCAGTGCCGGGCTACCGACCGGTCGACAACGGCAGATCCTGGCGCTGGTCGCCCAGGGGCTGACCGACGCCCAGATCGGGCGTCGGCTGGGGCTGTCGTCGGCGACCGTCTCCAAGCACCTCACCCGGAGCTACGCCCGGCTTGGCGTTCCGAACCGGGCAGCCGCCGTCCGACTGATGGGCTCGGCGGACCCGGTACTCAGAACTGGGTAGCGTTGAGCTCTGCTCCTGCCGGCCCGTCAGAGTGTCGCCCGGCCACCTTCCAGCGCGGCGATCAGGTCGCGCCGGGACGCGATATGCAATTTTCTGTAGGTCGACGCCAGATGGCTCTCAACGGTGCGCACGGACAACACCAGTTCGTCGGCAATGTCCTTGTCGCGTAAGCCCTGCGCGGCCAGTCGGGCGATCTCGGCCTCTCGGCGGGTGAGTTGCACGGGTAGCCTCGGCTTTCCTGATGAAGCACTCAGGCCGAGCGCGGCGCCGGCGTGCGCTGCGACCTCCCCGGCTCGTCTGACCAGCGATCCTGCGGTGCGGGTGTCGGACCGTGCAGCCTGGCCTGCCGCCAGCTCAGCAAGTTCGGCGGCATGCCCGAACATCCCCACCGAAAGGTGCGCCTCCGCGGCTGCCAGCAGCGGAGCGGACCTCCCGTCGGCCCGGGCGCGGATACCAAGCAGCCGGGCGGATGACAAGTTGCTGCCGACATTCCCCGCAAGCGACTCGGCGATATCCGCCGCGAGTTTCTGGGCACCCATCCTGCTCGCGTCCGCCAGGTACCACATTGCGGTCGTCAATGCGCCCACCCCCGCCGCCTCCCGAGCCGTCTGTGCAGCCAACTCGCCGGCTGCACGCACTCGACCCGAACGGGCCAGCAACCAGGCCTGAGCCCAGCCGCGCATTCCAGGTATCACGGCAACGTCGTCGGGACCGTTGTCGGCCAGGACTTTTCGAGCCTCATCGAGCCTGCCGGATTCGGCCAGCACGACGACCAGCCCGCCGATTGCCTCGGACCGGAACAGACCCTCCCCCTGCAACTGCTGCACGGTCGCCTCCCGAAGGGCGACGGCTGCCGCGTCGTAGTCGCCGGCCAGATGGTGGCGCACCCCGTCCAGCAAGGGCCAGGCCGGGCCGGCCAACGGGGACGCCCCGGTCCGATCGTGGATGTCCATCGACCGGTCTGGAGCCGGCCAACGGCCGCTCCGCCCACCTGCCCTGGGTAGCTCGGCCGACGTGTTTGCGAACAGCTCGGCGGTCGCCGCGATCGCCGTGGACATGCTCAGAGCCGACGCAGGTTGTGGGTGTTGTCGCAGGACGTCGGCCAGTTCGGCCAGTGCGGCGAGCGATTGCGAGGGTCGGTCGGCGAGCGTGGCTGCCGCCAACCTGACCAGCAAGCAGCGGCGACGAGCCGGCGGGTCGGGGCCTCGCATGAGGATCTGCTCCGCGATCTCGGCGGCCTCGGCCGGACGGGCAGTGAAAAGGGTCAGCAGTGCTGTCGCCGACCGCGCCTCGTCCACCAGTTCTGGCGGCAGCTCGGTGGCCAGTCGATCGAGGATGTCCAAGGCATCGGCCGGCCGACGCAGGGACCATAGACTCAAACTTGCCTCGCTCAGTCCGACGCTCGCCTGATCAGCCGCGTGCCGGATCCGGGTTCGAGCGGTGTGCAGCGAGTTCCGCGCAAGGTCGGCCATGCCGAGTTCTGCCTGCGCGTCGGCAAGGGTGACCGCCGCCGAAGGCCCGTCGTCATACGGCAGGGCGCGCTCGGCGAACCGGATGGCCACGGACGGGTCGAGGACGATGAGCGATCGGGACGCCCGCACCAATAGACCGACGTCCGGGCGACCGCCGGCCGCGTCCTGCCAGGTCGCACGGCGCAGTAGGTCGACATGGTCGGCCGGCGCGGAGAGCAAACGCTGGGCCAGCGCCCGCCGACGAGCCGCGCTGAGCCGGTGCGCGGCGACGTCGAGGAGCAGCGGGTGGGAAATCTGGACTCGGACCACGCCGGCACTGGCGTCGCTGACGATGAAGCCATCCCGGTCCAGTTCGAGAATCGCCTCGGCCGAGCACGCGGCGGCCAGCGTGTCGTAGGGCAACGGCTCACCGAGGGCCAGGATGTCGACGGCTTCCGCGGCCACCGGCGTGAGGTCGTCCAGGCGATGCACCAGCAGCTCGGCAAGCCGCGGCGGCACATCGGCGCTGCCGGACCACCACCACAGACCGTTCGTTGCGGTGAGCCTGCCCGTCGCGACTCCGTACCGCGCCAGTTCGGTCAGGTACAAGGCATTGCCCCGACTGCGCTCCCACAAGAGTTGGGTGGTCATTGCCGCGACGTCGCCACCCAACCGAGCACGAAGCAGTGCCCCTGCCTCGGTAACGTTGAGTGGTCGGAGGTCAATCCGGTCCAGCATGCGTTCCTTCCACAACGCGGTCACCGCGGCGGATGGGCGACCGCCGCTGCGGACGGTGAGCACTGCTCGAGTCCCACGCTGCCCGATCACCGTGAGTAGGGCCGACGCGGAATGGTCGTCGAGCCAGTGTGCGTCGTCCACCACGAGCAGCGGCCGGCTCTTGCCGCCGAGCTCAACCAGCCGTCGAAGGACCAGGCCGGGAACAAGCGCAGGATGCAGATCGGTCGAATCCGACGGAACGAGCGGAGCGAGCGCGGCATAGGGAATCGTCCGACTGGCGGCGGTCGCCAGCAGTTTGACAACCGGGACTTCCTGGACGCCGATCACGTCGGCGACCGCTCCGGCAAGCGCGGACTTGCCCACACCGGCGTCGCCGACGATCACGGCGCCATTGCCGAATCGAACGCTGCGAACCGCAGCATCTCGTTCCTTCTCGCGGCCAACCAGCTCCATCGTGATCGGCTCTCCCCGGTGACCGATACTCGACGCCCAACCCGCCAGGTCACGCGGTTGATCTGTGCCGTCGGCCCCTTGAGGTCGACGCTACTCGGAGCGAGCGGAGCACGACAGCGGGTCGCCGTCATCATCTCGCGGTCCGGTTGCGTCGGATCAGTTCTGGAAAACGGGATCCGGTCGAATCCGCATGGGAGTTCGCGCCGAATATCCAGTTGTCAGCAGCCGCCTGCGGCGAGGACCATTTGAAGAACTGGGGGTGTGTCGAAGATCACATCGGACCGCCGATGCTGGCCTTCTCGGCACCGATTGTGCTAGGGGAGGGTTCGTCGTGCCACTGAAGAACTACGGGGTACTGGCCGGCCGGGTGCGCAGCTCCCGCCGGGAGGGTGGGCAAGACACACCGCATTATCAGATCGAGGTAGACGGCGGGGGGACGCGCTTCCGGGTGGCCGTCAACGTCCTGTCGCAACAGGCGCCCTCGGAGCTGCTGTTCCTGGCCGAGGAGGCGTTTAGCCACCCGATGCTGCAGGGTCTGGCCGGTCTTGCGGACGGCTTCACCGACGTCGGACGCGTGCCCGGCGGCGCCGCCCTCGACTACATCCGCGGCAACCTGTTCGACCGGGATGACATGCACGCGCTGCCGGCCGCCGAGCCGGGCCCGGACAACGATCTCGCCGATCGGCTGGATCACTACGTCACTCGCGCCATCAACGATGCGAACGCCCGCATCTACGCCTTCGGTGAGCGCTGGGGACCCGAGATCGGCAAGCCTGACAAGGTTTTCGGTTTCGCACCCGGCAACGGGGTGCACGACATCCACATGAACCAGGGCAACTCCGGCCGGTTCGTCCGCGACGACGGGGTCTGGCAGGACGGCGGGCTGCTGCTGCACTTTCCGGACCAGGATCAGTGGGTGGGCGTGTTCCTGGCTTTCCAGTCCCAGGCCTGGCACACCGACGACGTCACCGGTCACGCCCTGGGAACGAACCCCGTGGCGGACCACATCCTGAGCATCGTCGGCGCGCTGGTGAACCCGGTGGGACCGGCTCCGGAGGCGGAGACGGTCACCTTGCTCAATGCCGGCCCCCAGGAGCTGGACGTGACGGGCTGGGTGCTGATGGATCGTCTCAAGAACCGGATGCCGCTGCCGGCCGGGACCATCCCGGCCGGCGACGCCCTGCGCATCGCGGTGCAGCTGCCGACCCAACTCGGCAACAGCGGTGGCCTGATCACGGTGATCGACCCGGCCGGCCTGAAGGTCGACGGCGTGTCCTACACCAGGGAGCAGGCGGCCAAGGAGGGCTGGACGATCGCCTTCTGACTCTCGCTGAGGTCGCCGAGCGCCGGATACGCCCCGCTGCCGTTCATCGGCGACCTGCGCAGCTGCTGCTGCACCGCGACCGTCAGCGCGGTCCGGCCCAACGCGCCGCGAGTTCGGCGCGGTTTCGTGAGCCGGTCTTGGCCAGGGCGTTGGAGACGTGGCGCTCCACCGTCTTTCGGGACAGGAACAGGGCCTCGGCGATCTCCGGGTTGCTCGCTCCGTCACTGATCATCCGGGCGATCGCCACCTCGCGCTGAGTAAGCCCGTCGTCGCGGGGCGGACTCTGCCGGTGCGGACGCCAGGTTCGGACCCCGAGACGGCGCAGGAGCGCCAGGGCTCGCCGTTCCTCGCTGACCGCCTGCAGCCGACCCGCGGCGGCGGCGGCGGCGCTGAGAACTTCGACGGCCCGTTCGCGGTCACCCTCCGCCAATGTCGATCCGAGGTCGAGCTCGCACCACACATGCTCCAGCTTGGCGTTGGTCGCCGCGGCCTCGGAGCGAGCCGCGAGCAGCGCGCCCACGGCCCGCGCGGGATCGCTGTGCGCCTCGATCAGGCCTTCGGCGCGGGTGCGCCACAGGCGGCTCTGTCCGGTCGGTCGAGGGTGGCCGGCGTCCCACTCGTCCAGCAGCCGCCGCGCCGCGCCCGCATCGCCGACGCGCGCGAAGACCTCCGCCGACCGCAGTGCGTGTTCGGCGGCGCATCGCGTGCAGCCGGCCAGCTCCGCGTCGTGGGCGCCGTCCCGCGCCCAGGACGCGGCCATCGACGCATCGTCGGCGCCGCCGAGGCGTGCCGCCCATTGCGCGCCGGCGGCCCTGATATGCAGCCGGAAATGCGGGTTCGGCTCGGACTCGCACAGTGCCACGAAGGCGTCTCGGGCCGCGGACCACCCGATCACCGACACGTCGATCTCCGGGATCAGTGCGTGGATCCACGCCGCGGACAGCCAACTCGGAATGACCACCGGAGCACGGTCGGCCATGGCCGCGACGTCGGTCGCCGCGGAGCGCGCGGACTCCAGCCGGCCGAGGCTGTGCAGGCACAGTGCCAGCAGGTAGCCCGACAAGAAGCCGAGGGCTGGGATCTGCTCGCGCACGGCGGCCAGTCGTACCGAGCGGCAGGCGCTCTCCGCCTCGGCATACCGGGCCAGCAACCGGAGGGCCGGTACACGGTGCAAGGATGCGGTGAGGCGGTCCTCAACGGTCGTCGCGGCCCGGGCCATCAGATCGGCCTGCGTCAGCATCCCGGCCGGCCGATCGCCCCGCAACTCGAAGTAGTAGGCCGCCCGATGTGCCGCCAGGTACGCGGCGCTCAGCCCGGCCGGCAGTTCGGTGATCCCGCTGTCGGCCCGCACGATTCGATCGGCCAGCAGCACCGCACGGCGCATCGGCCTTTCCGACGCCTCGGTGCTGTCCCCGTGCAACTCGGACTCGTGTGCGGCATAACGGATCTCCGTCGCCGGGCAGTCGAGGACAGCCGGCCGGCATTCCGCGAGCAGGGCGAAGGCCCGCGGCCGGTCGCCGGCGTCCAGGGCGGCCATCGAGGCCGACAGCGCGGCCCCGGAACGCTCCGCCGGGTTCGGCGCACTCACCATTATCGAAGACCATTGCTCGACGGCCAACTCCGGATGACCCAGTTCTGACGCCACCCTCGCCACCGCGACCCGCAGTTCGCGGGCCATCCAAGACCGTCCCTCGGCCGTCTCCGTGTCGGCGATGCCGGCGAATTCCTGGATGTCGGTTCGACCAAGCAGGCGATGATTCGCGGCCCGCAGAATGCGCAGCGCCGGTTGCGCCGCGGATTCTCCGGCTGCAAGCCGGTGCGCCACGACGCGCCGGAGCACCTGGAGATCGTCTGTGGCGGGCCGATCGAGGTCGGTCGCCACCCGGCGGTGCGCCTCGCGCGGCAGCGGCCCCGGCAGCACCGATGTGACCGCGTCCCGGACCGCGTCATGGGTCACGCCGATGCTGCTCCCGAGCCGCCTGGCGATCCCCCGACGAATCAGGACGTCCCCGGCCGTCCTGAGCGCAAGGTCGGTCCACCCGAGAGTCGAGCGGACAGAGTCGTCGGCGACCGATCCGGGCTGCACCGCCAGGACCGCGAGCAGTTCGAGTGAGTCCGCCGACAGGTCGCCGAGCCAGGACGCCGCAATGGCGGCATCGCCGGAGAGGTCCTGCCGAACCGCGGTCGCCATCCAGAACGGGATGCCGCCGCACCGCTGCCAGACCCGGCCGGCGGCGGTCTCGGTGATTCCGGGGGACAGGGCCATCACCAGCCGGACTCCGTCGGCGCATTCCAACGGTCCCAAGGTGATCTCGATGAACCGATCGGGCGCTTGGACGAGCCGGCCGAGCGCCTCGGCGAGGGTCATCGCCGTACTGCTCGGTCTGGTTGCGACCAGCACCGTCAACGGCAGCTCGGCAGCGGCCCGGAGCAGGTAGTGCAGCAGGGCCAGGCTGAGCTCGTCGACCCACTGTAGGTCGTCGACGATCAGCAGCGCCGG
The DNA here is from genome assembly GCA_036524715.1 of Nakamurella sp. Lineage (GTDB taxonomy): Bacteria > Actinomycetota > Actinomycetes > Mycobacteriales > Nakamurellaceae > Nakamurella. The sequence continues at coordinate 34,663 of DATDBV010000131.1, forward strand.
TGGAGATCGGATCAAGCACCGACGAGCGGCCTCGAGGACACCCAGCCAATCCCCCGCTCGCGGCCCGGTCCGCTCCATCAGCGCCGTCAAACGCGGCCCCTCGCTCGGCACTGCGGCGAGGCCGGCCAGCAACTCGGTCGCGGCGGCGAAGGGGACGACGCGTTCCATTTCGTGCCCGGTGATCCGCAGACGCCGGGCGCCGCCGAACTGCTCGGCGCAGAACTCGCCCACCAGATGCGTTTTGCCGATGCCCATCTCGCCATTGACTACCGCGACCACCGGGCGGGACGCCGTCCGACCGGAGGCGACAAGTGCACGAAGCTGCCTCAGTTCTTGCTGCCGCCCGACGAACGGTGCGGGGTCCATCGATCCAACGGTAGACCGACACATTCCGACACGTGAGGGAGTTCACCGATGAAGCAGTGGTGGACGCCTACCTACGGTCGAACCATCCAACCGATAGGAGATGATCACCATGACGCGAAGTCAACCGAGGCGCGTGGCGACCCTTGTCATGGGCGTCCCGATCCTTGCCGTCGGCCTGTGCGGACCGGCGAGTGCGTCGGGCAATCCCGGAACGGTGTGGCACAGTTGCAGCCCGACGTCCTCGGCCAACGCCTGCGAGGAAGCGATGCGGCGCGCATTGGCCAGTGATATCACCTGGCAACCCGCCGAACTGCGACTGACCGAAGAGCAGAACGCGGCGCAGCACCTCGACCTGGGCGAGCCTGGAGCAAGCCCTGGCGACACCTTGTTCTTCGACAACACGCTGCTGGACGAGTCGAGTGCCGAGGTCGTCGGAAGGTTCGTCAGCCGCTGCGTGCAGATGACCGACGCCATGCACCACTGCCAGGGCAGCCTGCTCTTCCCCGATGGATCCATCGAACTGTCCACCACAACCACCTGGGCGGTGACATCTTCGCAGCCGTCGCCGGCGGCACCGGTCTACATGCTGGCGTCACCGGACATGCCCGGATCACGCCAACGGGTGAGGCCGGCGTGAATTCGATCGTCGTCGATCTGGGCACACCGTGACGGACGTTGGCGCCGGAATTCTGCACTGGTGAGCCCGACCGGCATATTCGGCCTGAACGGTCGGGCTCGCTCGGACGGAACCAGTTTGGTGCGACCCGATAGCCTCGGACACTGACGGTCGACGGCGTGTCCTACACCAGGGAGCAGGCGGCCAAGGAGGGCCGGACGATCGACTTCTGATCACCAGGTCCGCGTCGGCCGCCGCCGCGGCCAGCGTCCGTCCCGTTTCACGAACCCTCCCGCCCACCCTGCTCGGCGCGGCGATGACGACCGCCCGGTTGAACACGCCGGGAATCAGCGGGCGGCCTCGGACTCGGCGGCGGCAGCCGCGGCGGCCGCCAGCCGGTGCAGCAGGGGCACCTGTGCGGCCCGTTCGGCGGCGTGCTGCTCGGCGACCGTCCGGTCGTGCGCTCCGGCGAGCAGACCCTTGACGGCCCGCACCGCCTCGACCGGCGATTCGACCAGCGCGGCGGCCAGATCGGCAACGGCCCCATCCAGGTCGGACAGCGGCACGCTGCACAGGACCAGACCGATCCGCACCGCCTCCTCGGCGTGCACGTGCCGGCCCGTCGCGCAGATCTCCAGCGCCCGCTGGTAGCCGACCAGCCGGAGCAGCGGGCCGGTGCCGGCCAGGTCGGGCACCAGCCCGTAGCTGACCTCGGCCATCCGGAACTCGGCGTTGTCGGCGGCGACGATCAGGTCGCAGGCCAGAGCGAGCTGAAAGCCGGCGCCGATGGCGTGTCCGGCAACTGCGGCGATCGAGATGAACCGCGGGTCGGACAGCCAGGTGAAACCCCGCTGGAACTCGGCGATCCTCGCCTCGGCCACCGCCTGCGGGGCGCGGGCGGTGGCGCCAAGGAGCGAACCCGGAGTCGGCGCGAACGCCGACAGGTCCAGACCCGCGGAGAACGACGGGCCTTCCCCGCAGACGACGACCACCCGGATGTCCTCGGTCAGCGTGTCCCCCAAATGCGCCAGCGCCGCCCAGGTTTCGGGCAACTGCGCGTTGCGGGATTCGGGTCGGTTCAGGGTGACGGTGGCGACCGCCCCGTCGACGCGCAGGACGACGTGGCCGCGATGCAACAGCTCCTGGTCGACGGCGGGCGAGCTCACTTCTTCTTGGTGCGGGTGGCGCCGCCCCGACCACGCAGGGGCACCTCGGCGTCCAGCAGCAGCCGGTGCACGAAGCCGTAGGATCGGCCGGTGCCCTCGGCCAGAGCGCGGATGCTCTGGCCCTTCTCGTACTTCTTACGCAGATCGGCGGCCAGCTTCTCCCGGGCCGCGCCGGTGATCCGGGCACCCTTCTTGATCGTCACGGTCTTGGCCGTCTTCGACACTGTCTTGATCTCTGTGGCCACGTCGCCACCCCTCGGTCGGATGCCCGGTCACTAGTCGGCGGTTGGGCAGGTCTGCCGTCCATGATCGAACAGAACCGGCCGACCCGCCACCGCTGGCCGCGACCAACCGGACGATCAGGCCAATTCGACGAGGTCGAGGTAGTCGGGTGACCAGTGGTCCTCGGTGCCGTCGGGCAGCAGGATCACCCGTTCCGGCTGCAGCGCGGTGACCGCGCCGGGGTCGTGGGTGACCAGCACGACGGCCCCGGCGTAGGACCGCAGGGCCTCCAGCACCTGCTCCCGACTGGCCGGATCCAGGTTGTTGGTCGGCTCGTCCAGCAGCAGGACGTTGGCCGCGGACGACACCAGACCGGCCAGCGCCAGCCGGGTCTTCTCGCCGCCGGACAGGGTGCCGGCCCGCTGGTCGAGTTGTTCGCCGGAGAACATGAACGAGCCGAGCAGGTTCCGCAGCTCCTGGGCGTTCGCGTCGGGCGCGGCGTGCCGGGTGTTGTCCCACACGGTGGCCTCGGGGTCGATCGTGTCGTGCTCCTGGGCGAAGTAGCCAAGCTGGAGTCCGTGTCCGGGTATGACCTCGCCGGTGTCGGCCGTCTCCTGTCCCCCGAGCAGCCGCAGCAGGGTGGTCTTGCCGGCCCCGTTCAGACCCAGCACGACCACTCGGCTGCCGCGGTCGATGGCCAGGTCGACGCCGGTGAAGACCTCGAGGGAGCCGTACGACTTGGACAGGTTCTCGGCGGTCAGCGGTGTGCGGCCGCAGGCGGCGGGTTGCGGGAAGCGGATCCTGGCCACCTTGTCGGCCACCCGCACGTCGTCCAATCCGGACATCAGCTTCTCGGCCCGGCGCACCATCTGGTGCGCGGCGGCCGCCTTGGTGGCCTTCGCGCCGAGCTTGGCCGCCTGCGCCATCAGCGCCGACGCCTTCTTCTCTGCGTTGGCCCGTTCCCGGCGGCGGCGCTGCTCATCCGTGGCCCGCGCCTCCAGGTACCGTGACCAGCTCATGTTGTACAGGTCCAGTTCGCCCCGCACCGCGTCCATGAACCAAACCTTGTTGACGACGGCGGCGAGCAGGTCGACGTCGTGGGAAATGATCACCACGCCGCCGGCGAACAGTCGCAGGTAGTCGCGCAGCCAGACGATCGAGTCGGCATCCAGATGGTTGGTCGGCTCATCGAGCAGGAGGATGGTTCCCCCGGCGCCGTCCTCGGCCCTTGCGCCGAACAGGATCCGGGCGAGCTCGACGCGCCGTCGCTGGCCGCCGGACAACGTCCTCATCGGCTGGGCCAGCACCCGGTCCGGCAGGCCCAGATTGGAACAGATCCGGGCCGCCTCGGACTCGGCCGCATAGCCGCCGAGGGCGGAGAAGCGCTCCTCGATCCGACCGTACTGCCGGGTTGCCGCGTCCAACTCGTCGGCGCCGGTGAGCTCGGCCATCCGGATCTGGACCTTCTCCAGGTCGGCGACCAGCACATCCAGGCCGCGGGCGGACAGCACCCGGGTCTTGGCCGTGACGTCCAGGTCACCCTCGCGCGGGTCCTGCGGCAGGTAGCCGACCGGGCTGGCCGCCGTGACCGTGCCGGAGTACGGCAGGGACTCGCCGGCCAGCACCCGCAGGGTGGTGGTCTTGCCGGCGCCATTGCGCCCGACGAGGCCGATGCGGTCGCCCGCATGGATGCGCAGGGCGGTGTCGGCGAGCAGGATCCTGGTCCCGGCCCGCAATTCCAGACCGGTCGCGGTGATCACGTGTGTCGATACTACCGGGCGCGACCGGCCCACCCGGCCGCGGCCGATCCGGATTGCCGCGGGTGTCGAGATTGGCAGGCTCCCGATGGCGGATCGTGGAGGACACGTCGAATGCCGCATCGCCGAACGGCGCCGGTTGGCGCGGCAGGGCCGCAGCATTCCCGCCGCCCGCCGCCACATCCAGGACACGGAACTCGGGGCGCATGCTGCTGGCGGCGACCAGCTCCGGTCTGAGCGTGGGGATCACCTCGGCATCGACGGCTGGATAGTCACCACGGGCACCAACGGGCGCGTGCAGCGGTCCTAGGGATGCGGCGAGCTCAGCGCGTCGCACAGGCCCCAGAGCGGCCCACACGTGCCGGGGAGCCCTCGACGAAAGCGAGCATCATCATCCGGGGAGCCATCCGCCCATCCGCTCGACCCAGGAATCCACGCTCGGACGGCCATCTCAGCCCGCAAACTTGCTGGCTCTACTCTCGGAGTGCTTCGCCAGCGCTTTGATCGCGAACATGCACTCGACTTCGGTCGATCTTGGGCTATGCAACGCACCCAGCGCCTGGCACCATATCGCGCAAGGTTGAGTAGTGGGCGGGTCGTCGCGCCAATCAACACCCAGGGGGAAATCATGCAGCAGATCGCCATACGCCCGAGGCCGCTATGCAGGTGCGCTCGGGTTCTCGGGGAACATCTGTGCCTTCGTACTAGTGGCAGTGGCGGCGTCGATCTCGGCAGGTCATGCGTCGGCGGCCACCGCCGCGCCCGTCATAATTGACACGCTCACCCCACCCGTCGCGGAGTCTGACGACGGAACGCGATCCATTGCGGTCACCTTGACCAACCTAGATGGCAACCTGCTCAATCTTGTCGTGACGGGTTCGGACGGCCAATGCACTCCTTCGGCGGATTTGACCACACTGCCCGCGCAGGTGAGCACGAAGGTGACCGTTGCCCTGAACGGAGCTAGCTGCCCTCCCGACGGGGATGCGTCCGCGTTGACCTTGACGGTGTCTGGAACCGCTGACGCTTCTGTCCCGCCCTCGGCAACCGTATTTGCCTTGCAAATCAAGAGCGTTGACATTACCAGCATTGACTGGGTCGTCCTTCACGCCTTCTGGATAGCGCCAATCCTGCTGCTTATCGTGATCTTACTCGCTCTAATGTTGGGCCACATCGAAGGCGCTCCGAAAGAATGCCGGAAGCGATGGGGATTAACACTCCCCTACCTTGGCTCGACCTATAGCTTCAAGGACTCGTTTGTCACCAATGTCACGGTCCTGGCCGGAGTAGTGACGTCGGTCGTCGGCTCGAGCACGGTGATCGCCCAGATCGACAAGGACGCAACGCAGGCTGTTGCGCTAGCCGTTGTCGGCGCAGCCATCTCGACAGGCATGGCCGGCGCAGCGCCAGTCCTACTGGAGCTGTGCAGCAAGGCTGGCGACCAATCGACATCAGGCAAGAACACAAACACGGCCATGGGCTTGGTCGTGGCGACGGCGGTCACGATTGGCGCGGCCATCGGGCAACTCTTTGTCCTTCAGACAGTAGCAGAGATCTCGGGATCCTCAGTTTCGAGCTCAGTTCTTCACCGACCATCACCGTCGCATTTGGTGTTTTCTGTGTTGTGATGCTTCTGGTTATCGTGTACGGATGCAGGAACCTCCGCAGGAATATTCGAGTTGGGTGTCTCCCACCTAAGACGGCACGGCAGGTGCTCGATGAGGCGATCAAGAGCGCAAAGCCCGACATGAGGACCAACGAGCGAAAGGCCATTCTTGACCAGGTTGTAGACCCGGAAGCACGAGAAGCACTCGAGAACGCACTAATCGCGGCGCACCCTAACGCCAACCCTGTACAATTGAAGGCCCTTGTAGACGACACTCTTAACATTGCGGCAAGAGATGTGTTGCGCGCGCAGATTGCCGGTGCGACGCCGAACCTTAACAAGAAGGAGCAAGATGCTATCCTCGACGAGCTTCTCGGACCAGCAATAGAAAAGGTGCTCGACGCGGCGATAGTCAAGGCAAGCCCGAACCTTAAGCCGGAAGAGCGGAAGGCCATCGTCGACGTGATCCTGAGCGTGTACTCACGGGTTGCTCTTGCGACTCTGCTGCTGCGCGGCGATGGTACAGCGGTTCCCTTCGCGCTCCAGAAGATGTCAGGGGATACCACCGCGGCGCTCGCCTAGCGGTCGACGGCACGGGCACGATCGGCACGGCGAGGTCGACAGGACGACAGGAGTTCAATGTCTATCCCAATTCGTCCCGTTTGGATATCCGGCAACCGCAAGGCGCTCGACATGGATCCGCACGGAGCCGACCCGCTGGTCCGGACCCTGCTCGCCACAGTCGCGTTGGTGCCGGGCTGACGCGGGCCACCTTGACGCGGTTCGCCCGGCCGATGCCGACCCCGGTCGGCGATGCACACTCGGGGCCCGGTGCCGGCGGCCCACCGGTTTGTTCCTGCCGGTCGCCAGGCCGCGGGTTTCAGGACGGCGCGGTCGCGAAGTGCCGCCAGGTCCGGTACAGCCATTCCTGATATGCGTCCGGCGTCCATCGCAGGGTGCGGCTCATCAGGATGTAGGTCTCGGCGTTGGCGAGCAGCCCGGTGGTGGCCATCACCCAGTCGAGGTCGATGTCGTCGCCGATGAGTTCGTCCGCGCGCAGCTGCCGCCAGCACCGTCGCACGAACTCGTGAGTGGCCTCCCGTCCGGCCTGCGCGGACTCGGCGATCGACGGTTCGCCGGCCGCCTGCTGCGCGACCTCGATCAGTCCGGCGCTACGTTCCAGCGTCCGTCGGCCCACCTGGGCGAACGCCCGCAGGCGCTCGTCGAGCGTCGGCGCGTCCAGGGCCCGAATGCTCAACTCCCGGTGAGCCAGGTCGACGGGCTCGGTGTCGCCGACGATCGCGACGTCGATCGCCCGCTTGAGCAGGCCGGCCTTGGTCCCGAAACGCAGGTACAGTGTCGGCTCCCCCACGTCGGTGGCCTCGGCGACGGCCGCCCGCGACGTCATCCGTCCCGCAGGAACAACCTGGTTGCGGTTTCGATGATCCGCCGCTCGGTGTTTCTACGCCGACGCCGCCGATAGACCGAGGTTCGAGGGCCGCGTACTGGTCCGCGCGGGGTGACGGGCCCGCCAGGCCGAAACTGCCTTTCCCCTCCCGCGAACCGGATCGCGCCGAGCTGCGTACCCCCACACGTCAGAGGCCGACATCCGTCGGCCACTCCGGTAGGCCGAGCTTGCGAGGCCGCCATCAAGCACAGGAGGACCGGGCACAGACGATCCGGCGACGGAGGAGCCGGTTTGTTCAGCGCGGTCCGACTTGGGGGAAGTGGGGAAAGGCATGAACACACGAAAGACCCTGGTCCGAGGTTCACTCGGACTGGCCGGCGCCGCGGTGCTGGCGATCGGTCTGGTCGGCCCGGCGGCCGCCGCGACCGGTTCGGCGTTCGTTCTGAACGACACGCTCACCGTGAGCACCGGCTCGGGCCACGACCGGCTCGCCCTCCGGTTGGCGGCGGGCGCACCCGGGACGCTCGAGGTCGATTTCGACGACAACGGCTCCGCCGACCGCAGTTTCGACCGGAACACGTTCAGCGCGATCACCGTGTTCCTGGGCAGCGGCAACGACACCTTCCGGGTCGACCAGGTCAACGGCGCCTTCGCCGACGAGGCCCTGTCGATCGACGGCGGCAGCGGTGACGACGCGATGAACGGCGGGGACGGTGCCGAGAAGTTCCGGGGCGGCAGCGGCAGTGACGCGGTCGACGGGAACCGTGGCGACGATGCGGCCTATCTCGGGTCCGGATCGGACGCCTTCCGCTGGGATCCGGGCGACGGCAGCGACCTGGTCGAGGGCGACAGCGGTACCGACACCCTGGACTTCAACGGAGCCGGCGCCAACGAGATCATGCAACTGATCCCCAACGGGCAGCGGACGCTGTTCCTGCGCGACGTGGCCAACATCCGGATGGACATGGACAACGTCGAGCGGCTCGACCTCACCGCCCTCGGCGGCACCGATACCGTGACCATCGACGACATGTCGGGCACGGACTTCCGTCGGGCACTGGTCGACCTGTCCGGCGCCACCGGTGGCGGGGACGGGGCAGCCGACGTGGTGACGGTCAACGGCACCCAGAATGCCGACCAGGTCGATGTCGTCACCGACGGGGCGGCCGTCGTCGTCCAGGGTCTGCCCACTCAGACCCGGATCTCCGGCAGCGAGCCGATCGATGAGCTGCGGTTGAACACATTGGGCGGCAACGACACCGTCGACGTGGCGGACGACGTCCGCACGCTCATCGGCGTCACCGTCGATCTGGGCTCCGGCCAGGCCTGATCGACACTCGCAACGAAGCTCGGCATCGGGGCGTCGCTCGCCAGGGCGGCGCCCCGATGGCCGTCCGATTCGGTCAGGTTTGGCCGAACCCGGCCCGACGCAACGCGTCGGCCATCGACCCACCCGGAGCGGGCCGGTCCTGACCAGTTGAACCCTGCCGGCCACGGTCCTGCCCTCGGTCGCCCCGCCGCTGCCCGCTACCCGACTGGCCGCGGTCCGGTCGGCCGGGCCCCTGCCGGGGACCGGACGACTTGCCCGCCTGTGCGTCCGGTTCGTCGTCCAGCCGCAGGCTCAGCGAGATCCGCTTGCGCTGCTCGTCGATGCCCATCACCTTGACCTTGACCACCTGGCCGGAGGTGACCACCTGCCGCGGGTCGCTGACGAACGTCCTGGACATCGCGGACACGTGTACCAGCCCGTCCTGGTGCACCCCGACGTCGACGAACGCGCCGAACGCGGCCACGTTGGTGACGACGCCCTCCAGCACCATGCCGACGCGCAGGTCGGCGATCTTCTCCACCCCGTCGGCGAACGTCGCGGTGGTGAACGCCGGACGCGGGTCCCGTCCGGGTTTCTCCAGTTCGGTCAGGATGTCGGTGACCGTCGGCACCCCGAAGGTGTCGTCGGTGAACTCCTGCGGCCGCAGGGTGCGCAGCACCGAGGTGTTGCCGACCAGGTTCCGCACGTC